>URZN01000204.1 GCA_900552345.1 uncultured Collinsella sp.
GGAACGGGCTTTGGCTTTGGTTTCTAGCTTGTCCTTTTAGGCAACGAGCCTGCACGCATATTCAATGGCTGCTGCGAGGCCGCCGCTCGATCGTGGTTTAAAGACCATGTCGGCGGCGGCCTCGTTTTCGTATCCGGCGCCGCGAAGGGCAAGTGCGATACCGGCTTCCAGGAGAAGGGGCAGACCTCGTTGGCTGGTTGCGATTACGGCAGCCTGCTTGAGCGAGCAGCTGTGCGCTTGGCATTGGATGGCAAGTTCACCTTGCGCCGGGCAAGGGACCAGAACGGCGGCGACGCGACTTGATAGCAATGCAAATGCTGTGCGCTCATCGGGCGAAAGGCATTCTGCTTCAACGACGACGAGCTTGGGCGGCGCGCTGTTTGCGCGAAGCGTGGCTCGGTACATGCGGACCGAAGAACCCGACATAGAAAACTCCTGTGTATTCGGCAAAACGTAAACTATAGTTTACGTTTATGTTCGGCTCCATTTCAAACTCGGCTGCATGGACGAACGTGCGAAACAGATTCTTGGCAGGCGGGTCGAAGAGACACGCAGGGACCTTGGTATCTCCAAGGTTGATTTTTGTGTGGCGACAGGAATCAGCCGACCCTACCTCGACCGAATCGAAGATGGGACGGCAAATTTCACGCTCAAGGTTCTATTTAAGATCGCGCCCGCACTCGGCATGACGGTGTCAGAGCTTCTCGAGGGTATCGAATAGGGCGTTCCCCGCTGCTAATTGACGCTCTTTGGGCGGGTCCCCCTGGTTGCGATGTGCAAAATCGCGAGTATTCAGCACCTGTTCAGCCGTAGATGGTAGCTCGGGCGGCTGGCTTTGCTTTTTTGACAGTAGTTAATCCACACGCTAAATAAAAATGTGGAATAAATATTTACCAGACGCCTCTTTTGTCTAAAAGTTCGTCCAATAATCGGTCGATTCTATGCCTCCGGCGGAGAAATTGCAGAATACTCCGATTTTTGCACGGCCCGAGGGGGACCACCTGTCGTTTGAGGCTGCGATAAGTGGAACTGCCTTAGGGATTACGCCATCGGGATGCGGTCGTGGTTGACTTGGCTGTAGAACAGGCGCTGGATTTCGGCGGCATCGCGTGGCTGGCCGAGTGCCCACATGGTTTTGGCCACGAGCGTCTCGGTGGTCATGTCGTCGCCGCGCAGAATGCCCGGATAATCGGCGTAAGCACGGCCGACCTCGTAAACGCCCAGATCGAGGCCCTCTTCGGGGACCTGCGTGGTCATAACGACAGTGCGGCCCGAATCGACCCAGCGGAAAATAGCCTCTTGGAACGACTCGCCCGACTCACCAAACTCGGGGATACCGCCAATGCCAAAGGTCTCAAGGATTACAGCATCGTAGCTATCGGCAAGGGCGTCGAGGATGCCCGGGTTTACGCCGGGCGTAAGCTTGAGTACAAATACGCGCGGATCGATGCTGTCGTAGAAACGCACCGGGTTTTCGCCCTGATGCGTGCCGTGAAGCCCATTGCGCACGATGCGGTCGTTGCGGATATAGGCAATGGGCGGATAGTTTACGCTAATGAACGCGTTAAAGCTCATGGTGCGCTGCTTGCGGGCGCGCGTGCCGGCAATGGCGACGCCGCCAAACACGATCGAGACGTCGTGCGAGTGCTCGTCGAGCGCATAGAGCAGGCTCTGGTACAGGTTGAGCTTGGCGTCGGTAAAGGGATTGCCCATGGGCTTTTGCGAGCCGGTGAGCACGATGGGCTTGGGGCTGTCCTGAATCAGGTAGGAAAGCGCTGCTGCGGTGTAGCTCATGGTGTCGGTGCCGTGCAGAATCACGAAGCCGTCGTGGTCGGCATAACCCTCGACGATGACGT
Organism: uncultured Collinsella sp.; assembly: GCA_900552345.1. Taxonomy (GTDB): domain Bacteria; phylum Actinomycetota; class Coriobacteriia; order Coriobacteriales; family Coriobacteriaceae; genus Collinsella. The sequence goes on from URZN01000204.1 coordinate 1,857, forward strand.
CGCGGATACGCATCCAGTCGCTCGGGCGCATATTGGTGCTGTCGATGTTCATGGGCTGCACGACGTTGAGCTCGCAGAGGCCCGAGATCTCGGGGACGCTCTGGGCGAGCTCCTCACCGGTCAAGGCGGGGGAGAGGCCGTTGCCGTCCTCGGTCGATGCGATGGTGCCGCCCGTGGCGATGAGAAGGATGCGCTTCATGCTGGTATTCCTATCGTATTTGCCGCCGCAGAGGCGGAGTCGTTCGGCAGTATTGTGGCACAGGGCGTCCAATGTTCAAACGTATTACATCATCTGGAACGTTTGGTAACACTTCAATCGCCGTCAAATAGGGGCCAGGTCGTGCGTTTGCCGTGCGCTGATGGCTGCGAGGGGCGAGAAACCCCATATAACGTGTACACTATGAAAGCTATTTTCGTTCATTCACGCGGGTGGGCACCGGCTCCCCGCCAACAAGAGGGGGAAACCATGGATCAAAAGGCTTCCGCAAAGGTCCTCGTACTCGACTTTGGTGCGCAGTACGGTCAGCTCATTGCCCGTCGCGTCCGCGACCTCAACGTGTATTCTGAGATTGTCCCCTGCGACATCTCGGCCGACGAGATTCGCGATATGAACGCCTCCGCGCTCATCCTTTCTGGCGGCCCGGCCTCCGTGTACGCCGAGGACGCTCCGTCTATCGATCCTGCCATCTTTGACCTGGGCCTTCCCGTCCTGGGCTTCTGCTACGGCCATCAGATCACGGCCGTGACGCTCGGCGGCAAGGTCGGCCACTCCGAGGTGGGCGAGTACGGCCGCGCCACCATTACGCGTACGGCCGGCGCCAAGCTCTTTAACTCCACGCCCATGGAGCAGACCGTGTGGATGAGCCACCGCGACGCCGTTTCCGAGGTGCCCGAGGGCTTTACCGTTACTGCCAGCACCGACGTGTGCCCGGTTGCCGCCATGGAGTGCCCCGAGCGCAAGATCTTCACCACGCAGTTTCACCCCGAGGTCAAGCATTCCGAGTATGGTCAGCAGCTGCTGAGCAACTTCCTGTTTGAGATCTGCGGCCTGGAGCCCAACTGGAGCATGGACAACCTGGTCGAGACCATGACGGCCGAGTTCCGCGAGAAGGTCGGTAACGACCGCGTGATTTTGGCCCTGTCCGGCGGCGTCGACTCCTCCGTCGTGGCTGCGCTGGGTGCTCGTGCCGTGGGCAAGCAGATGACCTGCGTGTTCATCAACCACGGTCTGCTGCGCAAGGGCGAGCCCGAGCAGGTGGAGGAGGTCTTCACCAAGCAGTTTGACGTCGACTTTATCCACGTCCACGCCGAGGACCGCTACGCCGAGCTTCTGGCCGGCGTGACCGAGCCCGAGGAGAAGCGCCGCATCATCGGTACGCAGTTCTGGAAAGAGTTCTTCGCCGTGGCGCAGCAGCTCGAGACCGATGGCAAGCCGGTCAAGTATCTGGCTCAGGGCACCATCTACCCCGACATCATCGAGTCCGGCGCTCGCAAGACGGGCGGCAAGACGGCCACCATCAAGAGCCACCACAACCTGATCCCGTTCCCCGAGGGCGTGCACTTCGACCTCATCGAGCCGCTCGATCACTTCTTTAAGGACGAGGTCCGCGCGCTTGGTCTGGCACTGGGCCTGCCGGGTCACATCGTGTTCCGTCAGCCTTTCCCGGGCCCGGGTCTGGCCATCCGCATCATCGGCGCGGTCGACAAGGAGAAACTCGAGATCCTCAAGAACGCCGACGCCATCGTGCGTGAGGAGCTCGATGCCTACAACCAGCGTCTGTTTGAGCAGACCGGCGAGCGCAACTCCGAGCACAGCTGCTGGCA
>URZN01000205.1 GCA_900552345.1 uncultured Collinsella sp.
CAAGTTGACCACGCGGTTGGGAAACGCCGCCAGCAGCGGCGTATGCACCATGCGCATGTAGCCGGCCATGACCACATATTCGCAGCCGCGCTCAAGCAGCTCATGCGCGATGATCTCGTCAGCAGCGATGGGGTCGGCGTAGACATCCTTGGACAGCGTGAGTGTCTGGATGCCCGCACGCTCGGCACGCTGCAAGCCCTTGGCCGAAGGACGGCTCGACACCACAAGTTCAATCGAAGCGTTGAGCTTGCCGGCGGCAATCAGGTCGATCAGCGCCTGCAGGTTGGTACCCGAACCGCTGATAAGCACGCCGATCTTGAGCGGCTCAGCCGTATCGGTACCGGTCGGACGGGTATAGGGCACAAAGCCCAGGCCCTCGGCATCAGCCATCTGCTCGTTAGCGCTCATCGGAGTACACGACCTTACCGGAGCCCTCGACGCACTCGCCCACACGGAACGGCTTCTCGCCTAGCGCGACCAGTGCCTCGGTCACGGCAGCCTCGTCCTCGGGAGCGACGATCAGGCACAGGCCGACGCCCATGTTGAAGGTCTTGCATGCCTCGTTGGGCGCGAGCTCGGCCTGGCGCGACACGCAGGTGATGACGGGCGGAACATCCCAGCCCATCTCGGCGCCGTTGCGGGTGACCACGGCGTCGACGTCGTCGGCCAGCGCGCGGTTGAGGTTCTCGGTAATGCCGCCGCCGGTGATATGGGCAATCGCGTGCACCGGAGCGCCACCGCGCAGCAGCTCAAGAATCGGCTTCACATAAATGCGCGTGGGAGCCAGCAGAGCGTCGGCCAGCGAAGCACCGCCGAGCTCCTCGAGCGGACGGCTCAGTTCCTCGGCCTTAGCAGCAGCCTCGGGCGTGCCCGGCTTGATGCCGTCGACACCGATAACCTTGCGCACGAGTGAGTATCCGTTGGAGTGCACACCGGTGGAGGGCAGGCCCAGGATCACATCGCCGGGGCGAACGTTCGCGGGGTCGAGCATCTTGGGACGGTCGACGACGCCCACGGTAAAGCCAGCGAGGTCGTAATCGGCGGGGGCCATGACACCCGGGTGCTCGGCCATCTCGCCGCCCACGAGCGCGCAGCCCGCGAGCTTGCAGCCGTCGGCCACGCCCTTGATGATCTTTGCCATGTGCTCGGCCTCAATGTGACCGATGGCAACGTAATCCAGGAAGAACAGCGGCTCGGCGCCCGAAGCCAAAATGTCATTGACGCACATGGCGACCAGGTCCTGGCCCACCGTCTCGTGACGGTCCATGATCTGGGCGAGCACGAGCTTGGTGCCCACGCCGTCGGTGCCGCTGATCAGGATCGGGTCTTCCATATCCTTAAGCGCGGCAGCCGAGAACAGGCCACCAAAGCCACCGATGCCGCCGATAACCTCGGGGCGGTTGGTGTCCTTGACCATCTGCTTAATAGCGTCGACGGCACGGCCGCCCTCAGCGGTATCGACGCCGGCGTCCTCGTACGTCACATGCTTGCTGTCGCTCATCTGAGCCTTCCTCTCCCACTACCGTGGCGCCGCGCGGGCGCCAAACGGTGTTCATAGTTGCGTTCATTTCGGCGCGCACCATAACAGCACGCGCCGTCATATCAACAAAACGGCAGGTAAAACCTACCAAAATAAACCTGTCCTCACATGGCGGGTTTTAGGCCTCGCCGTGCTCCTCTTCCCAGCTGCGGTCGTCGTATTTCTCGACCACGGCGTCGTCGTCAAAGTGCAGCGGCTTGTCCAGGTTGCGGGGCTTAAAGCCCTCCATGAACTTGTCGCGGCCAAAGCTCTCGGGAATCGCCACGGGATAACGGCCGGTAAAGCACGCATCGCAGTAACCGCCCTTGGGCATGACCTTCAGCAGGCCCTCGACCGAAAGGAAGGCCAGCGAATCGGCGCCAATGTACTCGCAAATCTCGTCGACCGTCTTGTTGGCGCTGATAAGCTGCGACTGCACGTCGGTATCGATACCGTAGAAGCACGGCCAGATGACCTCGGGCGAGTTGATGCGGATATGAATCTCCTTGGCACCGGCGTTGCGCAGCATCTTGACAAGCTGCACCATGGTGGTGCCGCGGACGATGGAGTCATCGATGACGACCAGGCGCTTGCCCTCGATGTTGTCACGCAGCGGGTTGAGCTTCATGCGCACGCCCATGGCACGCAGCTCCTGCGTGGGCTCGATAAACGTGCGTCCCACGTAGCGGTTCTTGATGAGGCCCTCGCCAAAGGGAATGCCGCTCTCGTGCGAATAGCCCTCCGCGGGCGGCAGGCCGGAGTCGGGCACGCCGATGACTAGGTCGGCCTCGACGGGCTCCTCATGTGCCAGCTGACGACCCATGTCATAACGGCAGGCGTAGACGCTCTTGCCGTTCATGATGGAATCGGGGCGGGCGAAGTAGACCTGCTCAAAGATGCAGTTAGCAGGCTCTTCGGCGGCAGGCACGCCCTGCTCGGACACAAGGCCCTCGGCGCTGATACGCAAAATCTCACCGGGACGGACATCACGGACATACTCGGCGCCCACGATATCGAGTGCGCAGGTCTCGGAGGCGACGACCCAGCCGCCGGCGCGGGTGACATGGGTGGTGGCGTCGACCGTCGCGGCGCCGTCCTGCGACGGCAGCTGCGAAACGGATGCGGCATCGGCCTGGTCCAGGCCCTCGTCCACCAGCTTGCCCAGTACAAGCGGGCGAATGCCGTGCGGATCGCGGAATGCGTAGAGCGCCTGCTCGTTGATGAGCGTCATGGCGTAGCCGCCGCGCACAAGCTCCATGGTCTTGCGAATGCCCTCGCGCAGATGGCCTGTACGCTGAGTAAAGTAGCCGATAAGTTTGGTCGCGACCTCGGAATCCGAGTTGGAGAGGAACGGCACGCCCAGCTCGATCAGCTGGCGGCGCAGCTCGTCGGTGTTGACGAGGGTGCCGTTGTGCGCGAGCGCGATAATGACACTATTGATGGTAGAGAGGTGCGGCTGAGAGGCTTCCCAGCTCTTGGCGCCGGCGGTGCCGTAGCGCACATGACCCACGGCCAGCTGACCGGAGAGCGTCGACAAGTCGGCATTGGAGAACACGCGGTCGAGCAGGCCCAGGTCCTTGCGAACCATAACCGTGCCGCCGTCACCCACGGCGATTCCCGCCGATTCTTGGCCACGGTGCTGCAATGCACGCAGGCCAAAGTACGTCAGTCGAGCCACGTCGCGATCGGGCGCCCAGACACCAAAAACGCCGCATTCCTCATGCAGCTGGTCAGAGTCCGGATCATACGTCGACATGGCGTTCACCTGTCCCGCGGCACGCTCGGCCGCGCGGATGGTTTCTTGAGACATGGCATCCCCTCAGAGCCTCGTATTTTGGCGTTACCCGCCTTATTATACGCACGGCGCGACGCGCTCCCCCGCGCATGAGCAGCGCTTTTTAAAAGCCCACCGAGCTAATAATCCGTTTTGCGGCCAAACATTTTATTGGTCTGTCCAGTGCAAGCGCCCACGCCCCCAGGTGGCCGCCGCGTCCACCGTTGAGGGTTGCATTGTTGCAATTGGGACGTTCGTCCTGTCTTTTGGCAGGTTGGCGGCGTATCCTTGTAACCTAGGACAAAGCGAGAAAGGTTCTGTATGGATCGAAACGAACTCGACCCCAGCGTCCCCAGCGCCACGGAGG
>URZN01000206.1 GCA_900552345.1 uncultured Collinsella sp.
ACGAGATAGGCTCCGGTCTCGTGGGCTCGGAGATGTGTATAAGAGACAGAGACCATACGCCGCGTGGCCGAGGGCCAGTGGCAGGTGGACATGGGCTTTGCGGAATTTTTGCCCGAGCGGGTGCCGGTGCAGGGGCTGCACCAGTGGCGGCCGTGGGATTGAATCCCGCAGGAGCAGGCTTCTTCTCACCCGGAAGCACAAACGTCAGAACATCGTCGGCATCCTCATCGGCCCACTCGCTGGCATAGCGCGCGGCCCAGTAGCCAACGGCGCGATACTTGAGCATCTTGCCAAACACAGTCAGGAACACCGTGACAAAGGCAACGATCATCAAGAACAGGATGAGCGTAATGCCGCCGCCCTCGATGATTGCCTCAAGACCCGTGGGGCGATAGTAATAGCTATACATACCAAACGTAGCAATGGCGCCAAAGATGGCGGTGAAGATCCACGTGATAATGTTCGACACGATGCCCGTCAAAAACTCGGGAAGAATCGAGGCGCAGAATAGCTTGCCCAGGTTGGCCTTATAAGACTTCCAGACCTTCTCGAGCGAAAACGCGCTTTCCACGCGCCCCGCGACGGCAAAGTGCATCACGGCGGCATCACCAAACATCTTAAAGAAGATGCCCAGTACCACCGACACGATCATGGCAAAGACAAGCAGCCCCATCGAACCGATGAGGGCACCCTCAAGACCGCTCGAACCATTGAAATAATATGAACCGACGGCACCGATCACGACGCTCTCGATAGCCGAGAACACCACGCCAATCACCGGAATAATGGCCACGAACTCGAGCACACCGGTAATGACAGACGAGAAAATGCCCAATCCAAACGAGGTCGAGCGCAGCAGCGGACGCTCCATGCCGTTATCATCCTTGAGCGACAGGTCACGACCCCACTCGATGGCAAAGCCCGCGCCGCACACGCTTGCCACGTACGCGAGCAAAAAGCCAATGGCCGCTGCGATACCGCCGATAACGGGGATAAACAGCACCAGCACCGAGACAACACAGATCAGCGCCGGCAAAAAGGCGATTTGGCATACGCGAACCAAGGCGCCGGGAACCTTAAGCATGTCGTTGAAGGCCTGAGCCATGCAACCCTTGGGCGCGTTCATAGCCGGCTGGGGCGCAACGAACGGCTGCGGCTGGGCAAACGGCTGACCCTGCGGCTGAGGTTGAGCTTGCGGAGCGGGACCGGCGGCCTTGACCTCGGTATTAGGGGCACCGCACACGCCGCAGAACTTGTCGTTATCGCCCATGGGGGCGCCACACTGCGAACAGAACATCGAAATCATCCCTTCGTATCTAGAGCGAATCACCTGGACCGCAAACGATGTCTTTGGCATCATTATCGCCCAATGTGGGGACAAATACCCCAAGATGACCGATTTGCAACGCAGCCGGTTAATTCAATGATTCGAAGCGCGCACCAGGGCTAGTTCGTGCCGCGGAAGCCCTTGCCGACGATTTCGGAGCTATCGACGATGGTGATGAAGGCGCCAGGGTCAATCTCGCGGGCATAGCGGCGCAGTTGCACTGCCTCGCGACGGCTCAGCACGCTCATGATCACCGTGACGCACTTGCCCGAGAAAGCGCCGTAGCCACGGCTGATCGTTGCCGTGCGGTTGAGATGCTTGACGATAAACTCCTCGACCTTAAGGGGCTCGGAGCAAATGATCGTACAGACCTTACGAAGGTGAATGCTCTCGATAGCCTTGTCGACCACAAGCGTCTTGGCAAACAGGCCAAGCACGCAGTACAGACCGACGCGCGGGCCATACAGGAAAGCCGCAATGGTCACGATGCCGATATCGACCAGTAACAGGGCACGGCCGATCTCGAGCGTCGTGCGGCGCTTGAGGATCATGGCAAGGATGTCGGTGCCGCCCGTCGAGGCGCCAATGTCAAAGACAATGGCACTGCCCAGCGCCGGCAAGATGACGGCAAAACACAGGTCGAGCCACATATCGCCCGTCATCGAAACATCCGACGGAATGAAGAGCTCAAACAGCGAGACGTAGGCCGAAAGCGCAAACGAGGCAAAGACGCTCCAAAGGATTGCCTTGCGCTCCAAAAAGATAAAACCCAGGATGACCAGGACCGCGTTGATAATCCACATAAAGACGCCGACGGGCAGAGTCGGGAACAGCGTGGAAAGAATGACCGACACGCCCGAGGTGCCGCCGAAGGCAAAGTGATTGGGGGTTTTAAAGGCCACGATGGCAAAGGCCGTGAGGATCAGGCCCAGATTGAGCTCGGCAAAAAAGCGCGGAAAGCCTGGCTCCTGGCTGCGCTTGCGGCCGGCGCGCTCGCCACGTTCGATATCCTCGCGACCGACAACGCGCTCCATCGGCACCACCGGAGGACGATGCATCTCCTCGGCGGCACGCGACGCCGCCTCTGCCGCAGCGGCTTCAATCGCCCATGCCTTGCTTTCGGTCTCGTGTTCGTCGGCCATTACGGCAACCCCTCGTTAACAATTTGGAAACAATGCGCCCATTAGGGTAACGCGGAACGCGAAGATTGCAACCCTTAGTTAGACGAGCGGTATGCCTGCATCGGGGGCATATAGAAAACGGTCGACCGCACTTTTGCTTGCGCGGTCGACCGTTTAGCGTTTTCGCAGGTAAAACCTGCCAAAATAAACATCCCTTTTTGGTAGGTTACTCGTGCTGGCTGGTGCGGTGCTCGTACTCCTCGGGGGTGATGACATCCTCGATGCGCAGGTTGACGCCTGCCACCTCAAGGCCGGTCATCGCGGCCAGACGCTCGGTGACGCGCGCCTTAACGTCGTCAAAGATCGCAGGCGCATAGGCGCCGTACTCGATGATGACCGAGATGTTGACGACCACGCGGTTGTCATCGGTGACCTCAACCGTCACGCCCTTGGTCAGGTTCTCGGCACCAAACTGCTCCTGCACAAAGTGCATGAGGTTGCCCTTCATGCCCAGGACGTGCGGCACCTCGCGGGTGGCCATGGCGACGATTTTCTCGATCACGCCGTTGGAATAGGTCAGCGAGTCCTCGGACTCGTCCGCCTCCTCATCCATCTCCTCGTTATCCTCGTCCGCATCGGACTCGGCCTCGACGAGCGCCTCGTCCTCGAGCGTTACGTCCTCCGCCTCGGCGGCGACGGCCTCATTCGCCTCGAGCTCGGTATCGGCCACATCGACCTTCGTGTTAAAAGCCATGGTTCCTCCTTATGCCTGCCGCAGATGCGACAGTCGAATACATATTAGCGGCCGCTAAACAGACGGCCGAAGAAGTTGACGATACCGTTCTCGCCGTCGCGAATCTGGCCGATCACGGCGCCGATCAGCACAAAGAATGCGATGACGAGCGTGTCCCACAGACCCAACGTAAGTACCAGCACGGCGAGGATAAAGCCTGCCAAGGCGCCGAGCGTAGTATTGGGGTGGCGCACGGCGTAGCTCCAGATAGCAGCGCCCGTACCTTTGATGAGACCCATGGCCTCGTCAAAGTCGTTGGCGGCGCTGTCGTGCTGCTCGCCGGCCTCGGGCTTGGTGTCGGCGGACTCGCCTGCCGGCGTAGCGTTCTGGTCGATCGTCAGGCGCGGCGTGCGGGCGGTCTTGTCTTGATTGGTATCACTCACCGGAAACCTCCACGGTCTGGACGGTAGTCTTGGAC
>URZN01000207.1 GCA_900552345.1 uncultured Collinsella sp.
TCCCTGACACGGAAGAGGTCAGAAGTTCAAATCTTCTAACGCCCACCAAATGTTCGCAGTCCAGAGGCTTTGCTTCTGGACTGTTTTGTTTTATGCCGCCAAACATGCCAGCAAATTTTGATCCAAGGTCTGTATGCGATGGTCTTCGTGTCCCGTAGGGGTGCCGGCAGATTGCATACGTCCTGGCCGAGCGTGACCGCAACATGTTGGTCAAGCATAATCTTTTGGATTCTTTTGGCGTGAGTGGCTTGGTTTTAGTAGGATTTGTCAGTGGCTTGACTAAGGGGGTTTTATAGCTGCCATGCAGGTAGCCGTGTTGGTAACGTTTTACCGACTTGTCAAATACCCCTCATTTATAATGCGTCTGCAAAATGACTAATTGCTTTGACCTGCTGAAACACTATATGTTGTGTTTGACCTAAAAAAAGAATACAGGATATAGATGCATCTTTGTCGTATGATAGATGGCGGACAGAGAACGAAGACCTTAATTGCCTCTTTTGAACGTGTCCTTGAGCCGCTTGATCGGCTCCTGGGAATGTCCGCATAGAGGCTTATGGTTTATCGAGAACACAGATTGCGCGACGGCGCCGTAAGACAGGGGCAAGCCCTGCCGGGCATCGTTTGGCTCTGAAGCGCAATGAGGCTACGACGTGAAAGAGGCAAGAGGATGAAGATCATCAAGCGCAGCGGCACCGAGGTTGTCTTTGACATCGATAAGATTGTCAATGCCATCCGCGCCGCTAACTTGGAGGTCGAGGAGAGCTCTCGTCTAACCGACCGCCAGGTGGTTTATGCGGCGCAAAACGTCGCCGAGGCATGCGAGAACGCGGGCCACACCGTGTCGGTCGAGGAGATTCAGGATCTGGTCGAGGACGAGATCATGCGTCTCGACTGCTACGAGGTTGCCCGCCACTACATCATCTATCGCTATGTTCAGAGCCTGAAGCGCCAGAAGAACACGACCGATGACAAGATTCTGTCGCTGATCGAGTGCAATAACGAAGAGGTCAAGCAGGAGAACTCCAACAAGAACCCGACCGTCAACTCCGTTCAGCGCGACTATATGGCTGGCGAGATTTCCAAGGACCTGACCCAGCGCGTGCTGCTGCCTCAGGAGATCGTGGATGCCCATAATGAGGGTCTGATCCATTTCCACGATTCGGATTACTTTGCCCAGCATATGCACAACTGCGATCTGGTGAACCTGGAGGACATGCTCCAGAACGGCACTGTTATTTCGGGCACGCTGATTGAGAAGCCGCACAGCTTCTCGACCGCCTGCAATATTGCGACGCAGATTATCGCCCAGGTTGCTTCCTCCCAGTACGGCGGCCAGTCCATCTCGCTGACCCATCTTGCCCCCTTTGTTGAGGTGAGCCGTCAAAAGATTCGTGGCGAGGTCGCCCGCGAGCTCGAGGAGCTCGGCGTTTCCGCATCTCCCGAAAAGGTTCGCGAGGTCGTTGAGGATCGCCTGCGTGACGAGATCCGTCGCGGCGTCCAGACGATTCAGTATCAGGTCGTGACCCTTATGACCACCAATGGCCAGGCGCCGTTCGTGACGGTCTTTATGTATCTTAACGAGGCCCGTACGCCTCAGGAGAAGCACGACCTTGCCATGATCGTGGAGGAGACGCTTCGCCAGCGCTACGAGGGCGTTAAGAACGAGGCCGGCGTGTGGATTACCCCGGCATTCCCCAAGCTTATCTATGTACTCGAGGACGATAACGTTCACGAGGATTCCCCGTACTTCTACCTGACCCAGCTGGCTGCCAAGTGCACCGCCAAGCGCATGGTGCCCGATTACATCTCCGAGAAGAAGATGCGCGAGCTCAAGCTGTCTAAGGGCGAGACCGCCGGCAACGGCGATTGCTACACCTGCATGGGTTGCCGCAGTTTCCTGACGCCCGACCGTTCGGGCAACGGTTTTAACAACGTTGCCAACGCGCTGAACTACGACCCGAACAAGCCCAAGTACTATGGTCGCTTTAACCAGGGCGTTGTGACCATCAACCTGCCTGATGTCGCACTGAGCTCGCACCAGGATATGGACAAGTTCTGGAAGATCTTCGATGAGCGCCTTGAGCTGTGTCACCGTGCCCTGCTGTGCCGTCATGAGCGCCTGATGGGTACACTTTCTGACGCCGCGCCGATTCTTTGGCAATACGGCGCCCTGGCGCGTCTGAAGAAGGGCGAGACGATCGACAAGCTGCTCGTGGGCGGATACTCTACGATCAGCCTGGGCTATGCCGGCCTGTATGAGTGCGTTAAGTACATGACGGGTCACAGCCACACCGAGAAGGAGGGCACGCCGTTTGCCATGGCCGTCATGCAGCACATGAACGACAAGTGCGCCGAGTGGAAGGCCGAAAGCGATATCGACTTCTCGCTGTACGGCACCCCGCTTGAGTCGACGACCTACAAGTTTGCCAAGTGCCTGCAGCGCCGTTTTGGCATTATCCCGGGCGTGACGGACAAGGGCTACATTACCAACAGCTATCACGTCCATGTGTCCGAGGAGATCGACGCATTCGACAAGCTCAAGTTCGAGGGTATGTTCCAGCAGCTTTCGCCGGGCGGTGCCATCTCCTACGTCGAGGTTCCCAACATGCAGGACAACCTCAAGGCTGTCATTCGCGTGATGCAGTACATCTACGACAACATCATGTACGCCGAGCTCAACACCAAGAGCGACTACTGCCAGGTGTGCGGCTACGACGGTGAGATCAAGATTGTCGAGGACGATGGCAAGCTGGTGTGGGAGTGCCCCAACTGCGGCAACCGCGACCAGGAGAAGATGAATGTCGCTCGTCGTACGTGCGGCTACATCGGTACCCAGTTCTGGAACCAGGGTCGAACCGAGGAGATCCGCGACCGCGTGCTGCATCTCTAATAACCATCCCAGGCCGCCCCGTAGCGAGGCCCCGGACCTTTACTCGCTATTTCGGACAGTCCTGGCTCACGACGGAGGCGCCACTGGCGCCTCCTGTTCGTGCGGAACTCATATCGAGCAAAGGTCCGGGGCCTCGCTACGGGCAGCCAAGTTGATGTAGCTGAGATGCGGCATGCGGTCTGCTCACTCCTCGAAGTTCTTACCGGAAATAATTTGAGCTGCAGCTGCGATTTACTTGCGATGGCGGTTGAGCTGCAGCTGAGTATTTATTGGACCTCGAACCCTATGCTCGATGTTCGCTTCGTTCATTGAGTTACCCTTTGCATGAGGCCGGGACATATCGTCCCGCCCGCAGTTTCGCAGGCCGAAGGCCGAGAATGTTTGAGGACGGGAAGATATGTCCCGGCCTCCCGGGAGAGTTACTTATGAACTACGCGAACATTAAGTATTTCGATATTGCTGATGGTGAAGGCGTTCGTACTTCTCTGTTTGTGAGCGGGTGCCGTCGTGGGTGCAAGAATTGCTTTAACTCTGTCGCGTGGGACTTTGCTGCGGGCGAGCCGTTCGATCGCGCCGTCGAGGATAAGATTATCGAGAGTCTCGATCATCCCTTTATCGATGGCCTGACGATTCTGGGTGGCGAGCCTATGGAGCCCGAGAATCAGGCGGGGCTTGTTGACTTTATCGAGCGCGTGCGTGCGGCCTATCCTGCTGGGTCGGGCAAGACCATTTGGTGCTTTACCGGTGACGTGCTC
>URZN01000208.1 GCA_900552345.1 uncultured Collinsella sp.
TATAGGGCGGCAGATCGAGCAGCTCGGCAACTTCCTCGGCGTTCTCCACGATGTCGCCAATGTAGCAGCTTCCCAGCCCCAGGGCCTCGGCGGCAACCACGGCGTTTTGCGCGGCGATCACGGCGTCCTGGGCCGCGATGGCAAAGTCGCCCAAACCCGGCGCGCGGCGGGGCGCCTTGCCCGTGCGCTCGACAAACTCGGGCTCAAAGCAGCCCACGTGCTCAAACAGATCGATCCACTTTGCATAATCGACCACAAATATGAGTGCCCAGGGCGCCTTGGCAATCATGGGTTGGTGGTCACACAGGTCGGCCAGACGGTCCAGCGTAGCCTGCTCGCGAATGCTCACGATGGAATACATCATCATGGCGCCTGCCGACGGCGCACGGCTCGCCGCATGCAGAATCGCCGCCCGCTGCTCGTCGGTCACCGCCACGGGGCGGTCGTCGTCATCACGCGCGAAGGCACGCGTGGAGGAACGGTGCTCCAACGTGTCCAGCACCGCATTGCCCGTCGTCTCGACCGGATAGCCGCACGTATCCACGCCCGCAGCTCCGCCGCAGTACTCGGCACCCGTCATACAAACCTGCTCGCCCATAGCTCTATCCTCGCCAATTCTTTAAGAAGCCTTTACGTTTCCGTGTAATTCCCGTCCATTATCGCGCAGGTCGCCACTACATTGCGCCACACCGCCACACGCGCGCGTTAATATGGCTGGTTGTTGTGCGCAGCCCGCAAATGCAGTGCATATTTAGGTAACAATCGGGTAAACCCCCGCTTTCGTAGGTTTTAAGTTTGTGAGGAGTCTCAGCATGTTCGCTGCCGCCATCTCGCTCGTCGGTCTTGCGGCGACCGTCTACCTTGTTTTGCGCGAGGCCAAGGCCATTCGCGCTCAGTCGGGCACCGTCACCAAGGGCGCCTTCGCCTGGAGCGTCGCCTTTGGCCTGTTCCAGCTCTTTTTGACCGTCTGGGGCGCTATTGGCCTCGTCGCGCAGAACGAGCCGCTCGCCTTCGTGATGCTCATCCTGACCAACGCCATCCTCACCGGCTGCGCTTGGGCCAGCATCGCCCGCGACCGCATCGCCCCGCGCGTCTTTGCGTTCGCCGGGCCCGACGCCCCCGCCCCCACCGGCAAGCTCGCCCGCCTGCGCGGCGCCTTTGTGGGCAAACCGCTCGTCGCCGCCGTCTTGTGCCTGCTGCTCGCCGGCGTCTTTGCGCTGCTGGGCATGGAGGTCTCGTCCAACCACGACTTTACCTGGGTCTACCCCCTGTGCATCCTGCTCGAGTGGGCCATCATCACCACGCTCATGGTCGGCCTGTTCTTCCTGTTCCAGCGCCACGGCGCAGCTCCCGCGGTCCTGGCCTTTGCCCTCTTTGTCCTGGGCATTGCCGAGTTCTTCGTCATCACGTTTAAATCCATGCCCATCCAGCCGGGCGACCTTTCGGCCATCTCCACCGCCGCCGCGGTCGCCGGCACCGGCTACACCTTCTCGATCTCACTGTTCTGCGTGCTGTCCATGGGCTTTACCGCCATCGCCATGCTGCTATGCGAGTACGCCGGCCTGGTGGCACCGCACCGTCAGAAGGGCGCCGCCAACGCCAAGCGCATGCTGCTCACCAACCTGCTCGTCGCCGTGCTGTGCCTGGGCGGCGTGACCGCGCACGTCACGCTTATCGACTACTACAACACCCTCGGCATCACCGTCTACACCTGGCGCCCGCTCGAGAGCTACTGGCGCGAGGGCTACCTGCCCGCTTTCATTAGCGCAGCGCAGTCCATCAAGCCGCCCAAACCCGCCGACTACTCCGTCGACGATGCCAAGGCCACGCTCAAAAAGTACGCCAAGGCCTACGACAAGTCCGACGCGGCCAAGAGCGACGAGCGCGCCGCCGCAAAGGAGCAGTTCGACAGCGAGAAGCCCACGGTCATCGCCATCATGAACGAGACCTTCTCGGACCTATCCATCTACCAGAACATGCGCGCCGGCTACGAGGGCCCGCAGTACTTTAAGAACCTGTCCAACTGCCTCAGCCGCGGCAAGCTCTACGTGAGCGCCTACGGCGGCGGCACCGCCAATACCGAGTTTGAGTTTATGACCGGCAACTCCATGGCCAACCTGGGCTCGGGCGTGTATCCGTACACCATCTACAACATGGAGACGACCGGAAACCTGGCAGAGCAGTTCAAGTCGCTCGGATATTCCACCACGGCCATGCACCCCAACCACGCAACCAACTGGAACCGCGAGAACGTGTACAAGGACTTTGGCTTTGACCAGTTCCTGTCTATCAACGACTTCCAGGGAGCCGACACCCTGCGCGGTATGGTGACCGACCAGGCGACCTACGACAAGATTCTTGAGCTGCTCGACCAGAACGCCGATCCGCAGTTTATCTTCGACGTGACCATGCAGAACCACTCGGGCTACGACACGGGCCTGCTGCCGGCCGACAAGCAGATGCACCTGAACATCGACACGACCGACCTGGACACCAAGACCGTCGAGGACGGCACGCTCTCCGATGTTGACGAGTACGTCTCGTGCATCGAGCAGTCCGATCAGGCGCTGCGCTACTTCCTCAACGCCTTGAGCAAGCTCGACCGCAAGGTAGTCGTGGTGTTCTGGGGCGACCACCAGCCGTTCTTCCCGTCCAAGTTCAACGATAAGTGGTTTACCGGCGAGGACGACGCCACGCATCAGGAGCGTCTGTGGCAGACCGACTACATCATCTGGGCCAACTACGACGTTGCCGGCTGCGACCAGACGAGCGAGGTCGACGACCTGTCCACCAACTACCTGTCCACGCAGCTCATGCAGTTGATCGGCGCACCGCTGACCGACTACCAGAAAGCGCACATGACGCTGCGCGAGTCGCTGCCCGCCATCAACTCGGTCGGCTACGAGGACGCCAGCCTGCGCTGGGCGCTCTCCTCCAACGTCACCGGTGACGACGCCGCCGCGGCAGCCGCCACCAAGGCGCGCGAGGATTACGCCAAGATGCAGTACTACGAGATGTTCCGCGACGGCAAGAACGTGTACACCGAGCACTTCCAGACCGAGGCCAACGAGACCGACCCCAACCTGGCGCCGGGCACGACCAAGATCAAGTAGCTGCTAGCTGCTGAGCCACAACTGAAACGTCTGTCCAGGCGGAGGCATATAAGGTTCCCTGCTCGGACAGTCCTGCGCAAGACGAAGGCCACATTAAGTGGCCTTCTTTGTTTGCGGAAAGTGTGTCCCGGAATTCTTGTCTGGAATGGGATGCAGTTTCCGCTTGGGACCCGATTGGGAAAGTGTGTCCCACTATTCAGCTGGATTCCGGGATGTATTTTCCGGTTGAGGCTCGTTGGGAAAGTGCGTCCCACTTTGGGGGCTGATTCTGGGACGTGGTTTCCGGTTGGCTCTCATTGGGAAAGTTCATCCCATTTCTCGGCCTAATTATGGGACGCAGTTTCCCGTTGAGGACCCTTTGGGAAAGTGCGTCCCGGTCTGGGCGCTCAAACTGGGATGGATTTTCCGGATGAGGGCTTGACGGAAAATGTGTCCCGTTCCGGGCGCTAATTGTGGGATGCAGTTTCCGCTTGCGGAGTCTCCACTCAACAGAAAACCCGG
>URZN01000209.1 GCA_900552345.1 uncultured Collinsella sp.
CTGTGGAAGGATACCGAGCGCGCGAATGAGGCCGCCGAGGCGCTTAAGCTCACGGCTCCCGATCTGTTGGCGCTCGGCATCATCGACGGCATTGTTGACGATAGGGGTCTGTCGCATGAGGAGATCGCCGGCGCCGTCATGTCCTCGGCATTTGATGCCTTCGATACGCTTGGGCGGCTCGACGACGCGACCCTCACAAACCTCCGCTACGAAAAGTACCGCGCAATCGGTCAGTATCGCACGATGTGACAAAGGGACAGTCCGCATGTCACATTGGGAAAGGGTTCCTGTGTCACAAGTTTCTAACACCTCGTTTACAACGATGGTCTCATCAAACGCCATGGCCGTGGTGGACTATCTGTCCAAAAGCATGATGTCGGCGTTGCCGTTTATTGTCTGCGCGGCGTTGTTCCGCACCGTCGCCGTCATTATGGGCGAAGGCATGCTGGGCCTATGGTCTGCCGATTCCGAAATCTATCGCCTGTTCTACAGTTGGCTCTATAACGCCGGTTACTACTTTTTGCCCATTTATCTTGGTTGGGCGGCCGCCCGCCAGCTCGGTTGCTCGGAGCAGCTGGGCATGATGCTGGGCGGCGTATTGATTGCGCCCGATCTGCTTAAGCTCGTCGATGCCGCATCGACGACGGGGACATCGATGACTTCCGTGTATGGCCTGCTTCCCGCGCCGGTCAACGATTACACGACGACTGTTATTCCGGTTCTCATCTCGGTACCCGTGCTTTGGCAAGTGGAGTGTTTCTTTCAGCGCGTTATCCCTAAGGCCGTGGCGTTTTCGTTTGTTCCGTTTGCGACCATGCTTGTCATGGTTCCGGTTTCGCTGTGTATCACGGCGCCGGCGGGCAGCTATCTGGGCATGCTGTTGGGCCAGCTTATGTTTATGCTTGGCAATTCCGGTGGCATCGTGTCGCTGCTCACGCTCATGGGGCTTGCCGCGGGCTGGGAGTTCCTTAAGATCGCGGGTGTCAGCAATGTTGTCCTATCGCTCGCCTATGCGCAGTTTATGAGTGTGGGGACGGATTCGTGCATTCTGATCGCTGCGACGATGGCAACGTTCGCCGTTTGGGGCATGCCCTTTGGCGCGTCGCTCCGCGTTGCGGATAAGGACGAGAAGACGCTCATGCTGGGTTATTCGATCTCGGGTGTTCTTGGCGGCGTAAGCGAGCCGGCGCTGTACGGTTGCGGCTTTAAATATGGCAGGTGCCTGACGTGCATGGCCATTGGCGGCGCCGTCGGAGGCCTTGTTGCGGCCGTGGGCCACGTTACGGCCTATACCATCGGCATGACGAATGTCCTCATGGTCATTGGCTTTGCCACGGGCGGCATTTCGAACCTACTGTGGTGCTGTGTTGCCGGTGGCACGGCATTTGCGGTGTCTGCGGCGCTGAGCTACTGCTTTGGCGTGGTGCCGGCGAAGGGACAGGCGACGGGGAACGGAGCCGATTCGCCCGAAACGGTGGCGAGCGCTGCTGAAGTAAGCGCATAAACCTGTGCGACAAAAGGACGATTCCTTTGTCACATTCCAAGGCCGTGGCCCGTGTGGGCTGCGGCCTTTTTGTATCTTGAGGACAAAGTGGCTACACTACAATCCGTTTGAGCAATAGATATATAGGTAGTACCGTGGGGGCGGATGCAGATGGTCGAGTGGATAGTTAAGCGCGCGCAGGGCGATCGTGCGCGTGTGGGCACGTTAGCGGGCATGGTGTGTATTGTCGCCAATGTTGCGCTTTGTGCTGCGAAGGGCGCCATCGGTGTGATTTCGGGATCGGTTTCGATCGTGGCGGATGCCATGAACAACCTGTCCGATGCCAGCTCGAATATCGTGAGCGTGCTGGGCTTTAAGCTGGCGAGCAAGCCGGCCGACCCCGAGCATCCTTACGGCCACGGTCGCTACGAGTATCTCTCGGGTCTGGTCGTGGCGGCCCTCGTGCTGCTGATTGGCGTTGAGCTGGTGAAGTCCTCGGTCGAGCGCGTCATTCACCCCGAACCTGTCGAGTTCTCGCTTGCCCTGGTGGCAGTTCTCGTGCTCTCGATGGTCGTTAAGCTGTGGATGGCGGCCCTCAACCAAAAGCTCGGCGACCGTATCGAGTCCGAGACACTGCATGCGACTGCCCAGGATTCCAAGAACGATGTTCTTGCCACAGGCGCCGTGTTAGCGTGCGCAATTGTTTCGCAGGTGACGCACATCAATCTTGACGCATGGGTCGGCCTTGCCGTTGGCGCCTATATTGGCTGGAGCGGTTTTGAACTCATCCAGGATACGGTGAGCCCTCTTTTGGGTCAGTCGCCCGATCCTAAGCTGGTCAAGCACATTCGAGACAAGATCATGAGCTATCCCGGCGTTTTGGGCGTTCACGATCTGATGGTTCATGACTACGGCCCGGGCAGGAAATTCGCAAGCGCTCACGCCGAGATGGCAGCCGAGGCCAGCCCGCTGGAAAGTCACGACACGCTCGATAACATCGAGCAGGCGTTTAGGAACGAAGACGGCATGATTGTCACGCTCCATTACGACCCCATCGTGACCGACGATCCAAAGGTGGCGAGCATGCGTTTACGCATTAACGCCATGGCCCAACAGATCGATAGCCGCCTTTCGATTCACGATCTGCGCTGTGTGCCGGGTCCCACGCACACCAACGTGATCTTTGACTGCGTGCGTCCCTCGGATCTGCAGATGAGTGCCGAAGACGTAAAACACGCGCTGGCACAACGGGTCGAGTCGGAATACCCCAAGTCGATTGCCAAGATCACGATCGATGAAGACTACGTAGGCCATACCCACGAGTAGGGCTGCGCCGGCAAAGCAAGTTATACAGAAGGGGAGAGCATGAAGCGTCTATATCTACTCCGCCACGGCCAGACAGAATTCAACGTTAAAAAGCTCGTCCAGGGTCGCTGCGATTCACCGCTCACCGATTTGGGCCGTCAGCAAGCCGGGATGGCAGCCGCATGGCTCAAAGCCCACAACGTCGTTCCCGACAAAGTGGCCTCATCACCCTTAGGCCGAGCCGTGGACACAGCTCAGCTCGTCGCATGCGAGCTCCTCGGTCCGGACGCTGCTGTCGAGTCCTGCGAAGGCATTATTGAGCGCTGCTACGGCTCCTTCGAAGAAGGCCCCCACGACGCGCTACCCACCGACGTCTGGGATCCAGGCGAAGATCTGGTCCCCTTTGGAGGAGAGGGAAGCAAAGCGTTGCAAGAACGCATGGTAGCCACCCTCACCAATCTCATGGGCGCCGAGGGCATAGAAACCCTCCTAGCAGTAAGCCACGGCAGCGCCAGCCGCCAATTCATCAAGGCTGCAGCCCCAGAGGGCTTCAAGCTCCCAACAAAACTCCCCAACTGCGCCATCATGATCTTCGATTTCGATGAGGCAAAGCCACAAGCAGAAGGCGAGCCAATGCAATGCAAGTTCACCCTCCAGCAAATAGTGGACCCCCAACAAAGAAATTAGCTGAGCGAGAAGAGTTAAGCAGACATCAACGTGTCGTCTCCCGAGCTTGGCAGAGGGGCGGCGAAATATATTAAGTTTGTCGCGAGTTCCGCACGCAAAGGAAAGCACTTAATGTGCTTTCCGTC
>URZN01000210.1 GCA_900552345.1 uncultured Collinsella sp.
GTACCACCCCGAGGCCTCGCCTGGTCCCACCGATGCCCACTATCTCTTTACCGCCTTTACGCGACTCATGGACGGCGAGGAGAACTACCTGGACATCGACACCGCGAAGGACCGCCTTGCCGGCTGGAATTTTGCCGACGATGGTTCCGCCGTTCTACCGAACGGCGGACCGGTCGACGCTGCGGCTGCATCTGGCACATCATCTTGCCGCTCTGCTTCGGTCGCGCGGGCATAAGCCCAGCGCGCCCTCGCATCACGGCAACCTGATGCACCAGCTGCACCCTCGCTGACTTTTCCAAAACATTGAGTCAGCCTCTCTAGGAGGTTTTAAACATGCCGAAACGTACTGACATCAAGCGCATCCTCGTCATTGGTTCGGGTCCCATCGTTATTGGCCAGGCCTGTGAGTTCGACTACTCCGGCGCCCAGGCCTGCAAGGTGCTCAAGGAGGATGGCTTTGAGGTCATCCTGGTCAACTCCAACCCGGCGACCATCATGACCGACCCGGGTCTTGCCGACCGAACCTATGTCGAGCCCATCACCGCTGAGTTTATCGAGCGCGTAATCAAGAAAGAGCGCCCGGACGCGCTGCTGCCCACGCTGGGCGGCCAGACCGGTCTGAACGCCGCCGTCGAGCTGGCGAAAGACGGCACGCTCGACAAGTATGGCGTCGAGATGATTGGCTGCGACCTGGCCGCTATCGAGCGCGGCGAGGACCGCAAGCTCTTTAACGAGGCCATGGCCGAGATTGGCCTGGAGGTCGCACGCTCGGGCTATGCCTACAGCGTGGCCGACGCCGAGGCTATCGCCGAGCGCGTGGGCTATCCCTGCGTACTGCGCCCGAGCTTTACCCTCGGCGGCGCCGGCGGCGGCATCGCTCACACCCACGAGGAGCTCGTCTCCATCGTGAGCCAGGGCTTGGAGCTTTCGCCCGCCCACGAGGTGCTGGTCGAGGAATCCATCGAGGGCTGGAAAGAGTATGAGATGGAGGTCATGCGTGACCACGCCGGCAACGGCATCATCGTGTGCTCCATCGAGAATCTCGACCCCATGGGCGTGCATACCGGCGACTCCATCACCGTGGCGCCGGCGCAGACGCTCTCCGACCTTGAGTATCAGCGCATGCGCGTGGCCTCGCTCGCCATTCTGGAGAAGATCGGCGTCGAGACCGGTGGCTCCAACGTGCAGTTTGCCGTGAACCCCAACACCGGTCGCTTGATCGTCATCGAGATGAACCCGCGCGTGAGCCGTTCGTCCGCGCTGGCCTCCAAGGCCACGGGTTTTCCCATCGCCAAGGCCGCCGCGCGCCTGGCCGTGGGCTACACGCTCGACGAGATCGTCAACGACATCACCAAGGCCACGCCCGCCTGCTTTGAGCCCACGATCGACTACTGCGTCGTTAAGGTGCCGCGCTTTGCCTTCGAGAAGTTCAAGGGTACCGACCCCACGCTCACCACGCGCATGAAGGCAGTGGGCGAGATCATGGCGATTGGCCGCACCTTTGAGGAAGCCTTCGGCAAGGCCATGCGTTCGCTGGAGGACGGGCATCAGGGCATTTGTGCCGGTGGCAAGGAGGGTGCCGACAAGCTGAGCGACGATGAGCTCGCTCAGGCCGTGGCAACGCCGACCGAGCACCGCATCTTCTTTGTGGTCGAGGCTCTGCGCCGTGGCTGGGATGTTGCGCGCATCCACGCCATCTGCGGCATCGACCCGTGGTACCTCAACCGCATCAACGATATGGTTCAGGTCCAGGAGAGCATCCGCGGCCTGCGTGTGGAGGATATCGATGCCGATGCGATGCGCTTGCTCAAGCAGTACGGCACGAGCGACGCCGAGATCGCCGCGCTGACCGGCTCGGACGAGCGCTTTGTGCGCGCCTATCGCAAGGGTCTGGGCGTGGTCCCCAGCATGAAGACGGTCGATACCTGCGCTGCGGAGTTCTCGAGCGCCACGGAGTACCACTACAAGACGTACGAGAACATCTACCGCACAAGCCCGGATGCCAAGAAGTGCGTGGCTCCCGACGAGACCACGCCGGCGGACAAGCCCAAGGCGATGATCCTGGGCGCCGGCCCCAACCGCATCGGCCAGGGTATCGAGTTCGATTACTGCTGCGTGCACGCGAGCTACGCGCTGGCGGCTCGCGGCTTTGAGACCATCATGGTCAACTGCAACCCCGAGACCGTTTCGACCGACTACGACACCTCGGACCGCTTGTACTTTGAGCCGCTCACCTACGAGGACGTCATGGATGTCATCGATGTTGAGCGTCCCGACGGCGTCGTGGTGACGCTCGGCGGCCAGACTCCGCTTAAGCTGGCGCGCATGCTCGAGGAGAGTGGCGTCAACATCATGGGCACCAAGCCCGATGCCATCGACTTTGCCGAGGACCGCGAGCGCTTTGCCGCCCTGCTCGACAAGCTGGGCATTATGTACCCGCCGGCGGGCCAGGCCACCTCGTTTGAGGAGGCCGAGGCCGTGGCCGCGCACATCGGCTACCCGTTGCTGGTGCGTCCGAGCTACGTGCTGGGCGGCCGCGGCATGATGATCGCCTATGATGCCGAGCATCTGCGCGATTACATGGCCGAGGCTGCGCGCATTAGTCCCGACTACCCGGTGTACCTAGACCGCTTCTTGGAGGGTGCGATCGAGTCCGACGTCGACGCCCTGTGCGACGGCGAGGAGGTCTACATCGGCGGTATCCTGGAGCATATCGAGGAGGCCGGTATTCACTCCGGCGACTCTGCGACCTGCATCCCGCCGTTCAGCTTTAGCGAGAGCCTGCAGGCGAAGCTCCGCGAGACCACGCGCCGCATCGCGATGGCGCTGGGAGTCCGCGGCCTGGTCAACGTGCAGTACGCCATCAAGGGCGAGACCGTCTACGTGATCGAGGCCAACCCGCGCGCGAGCCGCACCGTGCCGTTTATCTCCAAGGCCACCGGTGTGCCGCTCGCCAAGTGCGCGGCGCGTATCATGGCGGGCGATTCTATCGCGAGCCTGGGCCTGCCGAGCGACGAGCGTCAGCTCGATTGGTTCTGCATGAAGGAAGCCGTTATGCCCTGGGGCCGTTTCCCCGGTGCCGACGTTATTCTGGGACCCGAGATGAAGTCGACGGGCGAGGTCATGGGTATCGCCAAGAGCTACCCCGAGGCATACGCCAAGACGCAGCTGGCGATCGACTACAAGCTGCCCGATCCGAGCTGCGGCAAGGTGTTCATCAGCGTGTGCGACCGCGACAAGCGCCATATCCTTTCGGTCGCCCGCATTCTGCGCTACCTGGGCTTTGACATCTGCTCTACCGAGGGTACGGCGCGCGTGCTGCGCGGAGGCAACGTGACGTGCGAAGTCGTGGAGAAGATCAGCGGCCCGCACGACGGCGAGCGTCCCAACATCGGCGACCTCATCGCCGATGGCAAGATTGCGGTAATCATCAACACGCCGTACGGTCCGGGCTCGCGCGGCGATGGCTACCTGCTGCGCACCGAGGCCGTCCGTCGTGGCGTGACCTGTGTGACGGCGATGTCCGCGGCCAACACGTACGTGAGCGCCATCGAGGCC
>URZN01000211.1 GCA_900552345.1 uncultured Collinsella sp.
ACACGATGTCTGGGTCGTTCACCAGGGCTCGGGCGATGGCGACGCGTTGCATCTGGCCACCGGAAAGCTGGCTGGGCTTTTTGTTGGCATGTTCCGCCAGACCGACACGCTCGAGCTCGGCCATGGCCCGTGCTCGGCGCTCCTCGCGCGAAACGCCCGTGAGCGTAAGCGCGAGCTCGACATTCGAAAGCACCGTCTGATGCGGAATGAGGTTATAGCTTTGGAACACAAAGCCGATGCGGTTGTTGCGGTAGGCATCCCAATCGCGATCGTGAAAATCCTTGGTCGAAATACCGTCGATCAGCAGGTCGCCAGAATCGAAATGATCGAGCCCACCGATAACGTTGAGCATCGTAGTTTTGCCCGACCCCGAAGGTCCCAGAATGGCCACGAACTCGTTATCCCGAAAAGACAGGCTCACGCTGTCGAGCGCCACCTGCGTAAACGACTGCGTAACGTACCTTTTGCAAATACCTTTGAGCTCCAACATGGACGGCAACCTCTCCCACGCGGGCGCACTCGCCCGCTCTCCCCCGCCGTTCGTATTCGACGCGTTTGTCCTACTCTATCCCCATTTTTCACCGACGCCAGTGAGGAATGTAGGGAACCGCATCAAAAAACGAACGGGACGGCGCCCAAAAGAAGAGGTCCCGAGTGGGACCTCTATATGGTGGAGCTTATCTTGAAAGGTAGCGGACTACTTCGCACAGCGGCGCACGATCATCGCGATGCTTTACGTGTTTTTTACTGCTCGCTATTCGCAATCGCCTGGTCGATAAGTTTGTTGAGTGCTGCGCGCTGCTCGGCGGAGCTGATGGCTCCCACGATGGGCTCCCCTACGATGTTGCCATTCTGATCGATGACATACGTTGTCGGGAACGAGAACAAATTTGACGTGAACTTACCGGCCTCGCTATCCGACTTGAACCAGATGTTCTTATACGTCACGCCCTTCTTGCTCAGCACGTCCTTGGCATCTGCAATCTCGCCCTTGTTGCCATCGAGCGTAAAGGAATTGACGCCCACGACCTGGCCGCCCTTCTTGGCAAGCTCCTGATTCAGTTTCTCAAGATCGCCCAGCTCGCCCACGCACGGCTTGCAAGTAGTGAACCAGAAGTTCATGACGGTGACCTTGTTCTTAGAGAACAGCTCGTCGCTGTTCACGTCGTTGCCATCCAGGTCCTTGCCCGTAAAGCTGGGGAACTTCGTCGCCTCGCTCGAAGCATTGGCACCAGCCGTCATGCCAGCGGTCGAAGCGTCGACGCTCTCGCCTGCACTCGGCGTGCTTCCACAGCCGGGGAACTCCTTCTCCAGGCTCTCGAGCTTGTCCTCGATCTCCTTGATCTGCTGTGCACCGGCCTTGAGCGTCTTAAGCTCATCCGCCGTGAACTCATCCTTGGCACCATCGATGGTCTTGAGCAGGAAATCGCCGTAATTGCTGCCATCCTCAATCATTGCCGAGTCTTTATTTGCCGCATTGAATACCTTTTCCCAGAGCGCGTTATCACTCGAAAAGATATCGTTCTCCTTCTGCATGAGTTTTGCATACAACTCGGCGGCCTCGTCGGCATTGGTCGGCTTCTGCGCAGTGAGTTCTGCGATCTTAGGATCGGAGCTCGCAGATTCGCTCGCATTGCCACCGGGCGCCGAACATGCCACAAGGCACAAGGCCAATACCGGCACCATAAACAGGGCCGCAATCTTAGAAAGCTTCATGGTCATTCCTCCGTTTTGTCGAAGCTTGTTTACTTTTTATCGGCGGTCAAGGGGAGCTTTTCCGCCGACACATCCAGGCCGTAGCGATAGCTGATGGCATCGACGGGACAGGCCCCGATGCACTTTCCGCACCGGATGCATTCGGCATGATTGGGCGCGCGGACCACATCAACGTCCATCTGACAAACCTTTGAGCACTTGCCGCACGAGACACATTTGCATGCATCGACCCGGATCCCCAGTAGGGACACCTTATTCATGAGCGCATAGAATGCGCCGAGCGGACAAATCCATTTGCAGAAGGGGCGGTAGAACAAAACGCTCAGCACTACCACGGCAATGAGAACGGCAAGTTTCCAAGTAAAGAGATGTCCCAACGCAGATCGAATGCCGGTATTGGCAATGGCCAGCGGAATGGCGCCCTCGAGCACGCCCTGCGGACAGATGTATTTGCAAAAGAACGGATCTCCCATCCCCAGGTCGTTGACCACCAGCACAGGCAGCAATACCACAGCAAACAGCAGCACAACGTATTTGATATACGTAAGCGCCTTGAGCCTTTTTGTCGAAAGCTTTTTGCCGGGGATCTTGTGCAGCAGCTCCTGCAGCCAGCCAAACGGGCACAGAAAGCCGCATACAAAGCGTCCCAGCAGCACGCCGAGCAAAATGAGCGTACCGGTGACGTAGTAAGAAAAGTTGAACTTGGATGAACCTACCACCGCCTGGAACGACCCGATGGGGCACGCACCCGATGCCGCGGGGCACGAATAGCAATTAAGTCCAGGTACGCAGACGGTTTTTCCCGCGCCCTGATAGATGCCGCCTTTGGCAAAGTTTGGCAGGTGAATGTTGGTAATAAGTGTTGCCGCCGCCTGAATGAATCCGCGAAATCGGGCCAAAACATGCGACGCAGTGTTTTCTCTTTTATCCAATTCCGATACACTCCAAGCACAGCCTAATCGCTTTGGCCAGCACGGCATCCGCCTCGCCACGCATAACACCAAAGCACACCATGGCAATTCCGACGATCAACAAAGCGACCTGTACCACGGGTTTTACCGCTTTGAACAACCCAACCACTCCTTTCGTTACGTGACCATTGGACCATATCGACTATAAAATCCGTGTTAAGCGCGATTTGGAATGTGCAAGGAGACTGTTATGCGTATTTTGATCGTCGAGGACGAGCGGGCGCTGTGTGATGCAATCGCGCGCAGCTTGCGAAACTTGGCGTACAGCGTCGACTGCTGTCACGACGGACAGGAGGCGCTCGACTTACTGAACGTTGAGGCCTTCGACCTCGTGGTACTCGACCTCAACGTTCCCCGTATCGACGGCATGACCGTACTCAGGGAACTTAGGAAAACTGACTGCGAGACTAAGGTACTGATTCTGTCCGCACGTGGCGAAGTATCCGATAAAGTCGCCGGACTCGATGCCGGCGCCAACGATTACCTCACCAAGCCGTTTCATCTGGACGAGCTTGCGGCAAGGATTCGCAGCCTTACCCTAAGACGCTTTATACAAAGCGACATAGTTTTAACCTGCGGAAAGCTCAGCTTTGACACCAAGGCGCGCATCGCTTCCGTGGACAGCGAGGCCTTATCTCTTACATGCAAGGAAACGGGAATCTTGGAATACCTGATGCTTAATCAGGAGCGACCGGTAAGCCAAGAGGAGCTTATAGAGCACGTTTGGGATAGCAGCGTGAACAGCTTTAGCAACGCAACCCGCGTTCACATCTCGTCGCTCCGCAAAAAGCTACGCAGCGCTTTGAGATACGACCCGATTCGCAATCGGATTGGAGAGGGCTACGTTATGGAGGATAGCGA
>URZN01000212.1 GCA_900552345.1 uncultured Collinsella sp.
CTACTACACCACATAGCCTCAAGCTTCGTAGGAATGGTCCAATGGTGGGCCTGGCACAACTTCCAAGCCCCAAAAGAGGACGTAGCCAAAGACTACCTCTCAGCCATAAAACCCCTCTTCAACTAAGTAAGAACCTCATCCCAAAGCATCGCCCCAACCCAGGCCGCCACGCATCCCAAAGCGTCACTCGCACTTCAACGCCCCTACCAGCAACAAGCCCCTCCCATCCAAATTCAGATATATATGTCGGGTTGCTTGTTCCAACGCGACTAAGATCCCGCAGCTGTCCGCATGGGGTAACTTCCTAGCGCATTCCGCAGGACGAAAGAACCCCCGCCGCACGAAGTGCGCAGCGGGGGTTCTTTCATGTCCGAGGACGCGCTGGGAAGTTACCCCATGCGGACAGCGGACAACTATGTAGCCTTGGACTAGAACATGCCCAAGAAACCGTGCACAAACAGTGCAGCCAGAGCGGCACCGACAAACGGAGCGATGCCAGGAACGAGCAGGCCGTACTTCCAGTTGTTGTCAGCCTTGTTCTTAATCGGCAGCACCTGATAGGCCATGCGAGGACCAAGGTCACGGGCCTGGTTCATGGCGAAGCCGGTGATACCTCCCATGCCCATGCCAACAGCCCAAACGATCAGACCGACGCAGATAGCGAGCATCAGGACGTTCTCGCCGGCGCGGTTAGCAGCAGCAAGGATGGCGCTGATGAACACAAAGGTGCAGATAGCCTCGCAGAAGAAATTACGGGCATAGTTCGTACCCTCGGTGGTGGGGTTGGTCGAGAAGATGTTGCGCTGAGCAATGGGATCGATGACACCATCGGAAGCCTTGAACTCATCGGCATACATCAACCATGCGATCACGGCACCCGCAAAGCCGCCGAGCATATCGGCAATCATGAAGGGGATGCAGCTGCTCCACGGCACCAGACCGACGATGCACTGGGCAAGCACCATAGCCGGGTTCATGCACACGGCGCCACCAAAGACAAACAGGCAGACCGAGATGCCAAAAGACCAGGTGGTGATGGCAAACATATGGCCGGAGCCCTGATACTTGGTACCCTTAAGCACGGTATCGCAGTGCACGCCCACGCCAAAGATGATCATGAGGGCCGTTGCGCCGAATTCGCAGAGGAGTTTGGTAAGCATAAAACCTTATCTTTCTTGTCGGTTATAAACGATTCGTTTAGGCCGCGTACTAGTGCTGTGCGACGACAACGCCCAGGCCATCGGGAATGACGGCCACCTTGGCATCGGCACCCTTCATCTCAAAGGCGAGCTTGAGCGCCTCATCGAGGGTGTTGACCGGCGTCATGTGCATATCCTTGATCATCTGGTGATCGCACAGGTCGGTGACCATGATCACAGGGTGATGCGCCAGGATGCGGGCGAAAATCTGGCTCGTCCACTGGTCGGGCAGGGTCTCGTCCTTAGGACGGTCGATGCAGGCACGCTCAAACTCCGCCGGATCGTTGTCGGCGATGTTGTGATAGAAGCCCTCGCCACCGTGACCGTCGGCACAGCCGGCGACGTCGATGATCACGCCGCCCTCGGGAAGCGTAGCCTCGGCAGAGCACATGCCCTTCACGGCCTGGTAGATGTTCTGGTCGAGCGGGTAGCCGCCGTTGGTGGTGATGGCAATCTCGCACTCGACGGGCTCAACGCCGGCAAGGCTCTTCACGAACTCGCAGCCAGCCTCGTGCGCCTTGTGGATATCGCCGGCAAAGGAGCCGATGACCTCGTGCTTGCCGTTGAGCACCACGTTAAGCACAAAGGCAAGGTGAGCCATCTCGGCAGCGGCAAACATGTCCTCGCTCACGTGGTTGTGGCACAGGTTGCCGGCACGCGAATGGGAATCGTTCACAAACTGACCGTTATGGTTGTACATGATGGTCTTATAGCTGGCAATGCCGGGCAGCACGGACTTGCGGCTGCCAGAGAAGCCAGCAAAGAAGTGCGGCTCAATAAAGCCCTCGGCAAGCAGCAGATCGCAATCGGCCGCAATCTTGTTGATGATGCACTCGCCGCCAGAAGGCAGGGTGCCGATCTTTTTCATCATGCTGTCGTCAGTCGCGACGTGCATAACGATTTCCTCGTTGGCAACGATCTCCTCGCCGTACTTGTTGACGAGCTCCTCGTGCGTCGACGGACGGTGCATACCCGTAGCAACCAGAATGCGCACGCGAGCCTCGGGCGCAGCGGAATGGATGTGATGCAGCAGAATAGGCATCGTCACACGCGAGGGGACGGGACGCGTATGATCGGAGCTAATAATGACAATATCCTTCTTGCCAGCACAAAGCTCCTCGAGCGAAGGTGAGCCGTAAGGGTTGGCAAGCGACTCTTCTACCAGCTCTTCCTGCGATTTTGTAGTCTTAAACTCGTTTTGATGACCTTCCATCACACCCACGAAGTTCTTATCCTCGAGCTCTAGATGCAACGTCTTGTGGTCAAACGGTAGTTCACATTCAAACAATGACGAGCGCCCTCTTCCTTTCAACTGACACACTAGATAAACCGTTGGAAGGATACGCCGCTCACCGAAAAACACCACCGTCCACCGAGTCATTAACACAACGTTCATATTTGACCCACAACAAAACGGCCGCGATCCCAAACGGAACCGCAGCCGCCTGTAAAAGACACTATGGGCAGGATGGTCAACGCAATGCCGAGACGAACGTTCACCCCGATGGCATGCGCGCGTAAGTCATCTTGTATAAATACGTCAACTAATTGCATAAAATGGCGCATGGATTTCTAGCCGTAACAGGGTAGTACCCTCCGGAGCGTGCATTTTTGCGAGTATTCAGCATCGCGGGATAAGATTTTGGTGTCAAAAGTCTTTCAAAAGGTAGATAGTCCTCATGACTCGTCCCATCTGGATAGCATGCGGCGAGAAACCAGCCATATACGGGCATCGCCAAGGCCCAATTGTCGTGCAAAAGCATCAACAAAGGTAGCGAAAGCCGGCTATGGCCTTATGCATCAATCTTTGGCTGCTGAAAACTCCGTTTTTTGCACGTCGCCCCAAGCACCACCCTCACCCAGCGGCTGATTCGCCAAAGGTCGGACATCGCAGGGCCCGCCATAGGTTTACTTTTAGGCACACTCCACAGGACGCAAGAAGCCCTCGCCGCACTCCACATTAGGCGCGAAGCGCACTTTATTTTCATCAGCTTTAATCCCTGAAAACCGAGGACGAAGGAACCCGATGGGTTTCCCCCTGAATGCATTCCGCAGCACGAAGCCCTTTCCAAACGCGCGAAGCGCGCCTTTATTTCCCCAGCAAGTAATCCACCGAAGACCGGACATCGTAGGGGCCGCCGTTTGTTTTCTTTCCGGCGCATTCCGCAGGACGCAAGAAGCCCTCGCCGCACGAAGTGCGCAGCGAGGGCTTCTTGCATGTCCGAGGACGCGCCGGAAAGAAAACAAACGGCGGCCCCGGACAACGACTACAGGGCTATCGATTACCCCGTGTTCTGCAGACCTGCCGAGACGCCGGTCACAGTCGAAAGAATCAGGCTCATGT
>URZN01000213.1 GCA_900552345.1 uncultured Collinsella sp.
GACGGTGACTACGCGGGCTATATCGAGCGCCGCTGCGGACATCCCGCTGCACCGGGCGACATTGTGTGGCGCGACGGCAGCGTGGTCGGGCGCCACAATGGCGCGCTGCGCTACACCATCGGCCAGCGCAAAGGCCTGGGCGTCGCGATGGCGCATCCCGTGTATGTGGCGGGCGTCGACGCCGCCAACAACACCGTGCATCTGGGCGAAGCCGAGGACCTGGCCGCCGCGGCGCTAACTGCCGATGAGTGGATCTGGAGCGCGCCGGCAGAGCGCATGGAGGCCGAGCTGGATGCCGGCGGCATTCGCGTAGGTGCCAAGTACCGATACCGTCAGAAAGACCAGGCAGCGACCCTTACGCGTGACGAAAACGGGCAAATGCTGCTAACTTTTGACGAGCCGCAGCGCGCCATCGCCCCCGGACAGGCAGTCGTTATCTACCGCGGCGACGTCGTCCTGGGCGGCGGCACCGTTACGGCAGTCATCAAGTAGCCGCGGGATTATCGCCGCACGTGTCGAAGCACTTCAACAGCAGCATTCACCTCGATAACGCGACGCTCCAGGCCGCAGCGAATGGACTCGAGCCGGCCCTCCGCCGTCGCCCATTCGCTCTGCGAAAGAATCTCGATCGCCTCATCAACAAATCCGTTGAGCCGCGATGAATCGAACCAATCGAGTGAGTCCGCAAGCGCCAGCTGGACGGAAGGGTCGGGCCCAAACGGCTTAGCGGAAAACCCAAACTCCCCAGCTGCGAGCACGGCAGTTGGTACGTTGTACCACAGGCAGTTGCCGCTATCGAACAGCGGAGCAGGTTTTATCTCCAGGGTGTCAACATTACGGATGATGCCGAAGTTTCGCCAATGGCGGTCGCTGTTGGCCAAAAGGGCATCGCAGACAATCATCTGCGACATAGACCTTCTCACAGCGGCCTCATCGGCACCATGCTTGCCAAGGTAGCGACAGTATCGATCGTATGTCGAGCTTCCTCGCTGGCCGCCAAGGGCGTTCTTAACGTAAACAGCCGGAACGTATTCCTCGCGGCCATCAAGAAAGTCGTCGCACAGACACACAGGGCCATCGAACATCCGCTCAACCGTATAAGGAACAAATTCGCCCACCGACAGCAAGCGACGATGTAGAGCCGTTGCAACCGCCTCGTTAAAGGGACGCTGATCGTCCATCCCGCGCCCTTTAGCCAAAACGCGAATGCCGTTTCGGATCATCCACGATTTAGGAAGCTCGCCCTCGGACGTGTTGTCGGGATTTTTAAGACCGATGCCCTCCAGCCAACCCGAACGCCCCTCGGGCGCCGATCGCTCAAACTCGTTCTCAAAGTAATTGATGTTTTGCCATTTGAGTTCGGCGCAATCGGTCGGCCGCAGCCAATAGCAATCCGAAAGCGAGAGGCCCAGGCACTGAACCGGCACCTCGACACCGTTGACAATCCCCAGTTCACGATAGCGCGAGACGAGTCCGGGGCGGACGTCAGGCACCGACCGATGCCCCCACCACGCGTTGAGCTCCCGCTTATTCACCGTTGGAGAAGAGCTCGAGCACGTGCCAAACGGCATCCTCTGCTCATCGAGTACCTCGGCGATTTCGAAGGGAAACTCACGCGTCGGATCAAATGAGACACGCGCAACCTCGTAATCGGCGGACATCAGCGTAAATTTGCGCCCCACATCGGCCGCAGGACGGCGTCCACGTTTGCGGACCTTTTGATAAGCGACCGCGGAATTGTACTCGACCATCTTCCGTCCGCCCACAATATCGCACGCGAGCGTTCCTGATGAGGCAAGTTGAGATATGCGGGCTTTCGTAACGCCCAGCAGGCGGGCAGCATCACCCATAGACAAGTACTCAGACGTATCCATACACCGCATCACCTCGTTAAGTAATTTAAACGTTTAGTTAATAGATTACATACATCATAATACTAATCAACCCAAAGCGAAAAAAGGCCCGAGAAATCGGGCCTTAGCGATGGTCAGCCGAGTCGCAAGCTACTCCCCTAGCGCTGAACGTAGGCGCGAACCAGCTCGTAGGTATTGCGCACGCCGTCGATGTGGCTGCGCTCGTAGTTGTGGCTCGCGTACACGCCGGGGCCGATCAGACCATGGCGAATGTCGTAGCCGGCCGAGAGCGTGGCCTCGACGTCGGAGCCGTAGTGCGGGTACACATCGATGGCGTAATCGAGCTCCAGCTCGCGCGCGATGTTGGACAGCGTGGTTACCAGGTCGTAGTTGTACGGACCGCCCGAATCCTTGGCGCAAATCGAAACCATGCGCTCGGTGCAGCCCAGGTCGTCGCCCACGCAGCCCATGTCCACGCTGATCATCTCACGCGTGTCGGCCGGCACAAAGGCACCGCCGTGGCCGACCTCCTCGTACATCGTAAAGAGCAGCGATACCTTGCGCGAGAGCGTCACCTCGCCAGCGGCGACGGCACGCGCCAAGCCCAGCAAAATGGAGGCCGACAACTTGTCGTCCAAGAAGCGACTCTTAATGTAGCCGCTCTCCGTCACCGTGGTACGCGGGTCCATAGCGATGATGTCGCCGGTCTGAACACCCAGTTCGAGCACATCGTCCTTGCTGTCAACGTTCTCGTCGAGCAGGATTTCCATGTTCTTCTCGATGATCTTGACCGGCTCATCGGCCACATGCGCCGAAGGCTCGGTATTGAGGACCACGCCCGTGTAGACATTGCCGTCACGCGTGTAGACGGTGCAGTTCTCGCCATCGGCCGTGGACCACTGATGCCCGCCGAGGGTCGTGGGGCGCAGGCGACCATTGTCCTTAATGGAGCGTACCATGGCGCCCAGGGTATCGACATGGCTCGCCAATACAAGCGGCTCGCCCTCGCCGCCAAGCTCAACGAGCACATTGCCCTTATTGGAGCGCTCGGGCCCAAAGCCCATATCGCGCAACGTCTCCATCAGATAATCAGTCGCCGCACGGGTATAGCCTGTAGGCGAAGCAATAGAAGTCAGCGCCTTCAACTGGTCAGTAATATAGGAGAGCGTAGAATCCATCTTGGACACCAAAGTCACCCTTTCATATCGAATTAAACCCACAGCAACGATACCACCGCGAACCATCTTTTTACCTAGCGAGATGACCCATTGAGTTCTTCAGAACTGCGCCCGCCACGATAACGAGCCGGCGGGCCCCTGCCCGTTAGCCCCACAATCTTTCCGCAGGACGGAGGAAGCCCCCGCCGCACGAAGTGCGCAGCGGGGGCTTCCGACATGTCCGAGGACGATTGTGGGGCTAACGGGCAGGGGCCCGCCGAACCAAGTTAGGCAGCCGGGCAGATCTTCTTGAAGAGCTCGATGACGTCGTCGAGCGTCGCCTCGCGCGGGTTACCCGGGAAGCAGGCGTCGGCCATGGCGTCCTTAGCCAGGACCTCGATCTCGTCAGCCTTCATGGCCTCGCAGACGTGCGGGATGTTCACGTCGGCGGAAAGCTGCTTGACGGCGGCGATGGCGGCGTCGGCGCTGTCTCTTATACACATCTCCGAGCCCACGAGACC
>URZN01000214.1 GCA_900552345.1 uncultured Collinsella sp.
GAGTAAGACCTGAGAATACGCTAAGCCCGAAAAAGCAAAATCTGTTGCGCAACAATTCCCGGCGAGTAAAAAAGTCGGTAACGCCTGATGAAAATGGGACGGGGATTAAATAATCATTGTGTACCGAATGATTATTTAATCCCCGTCCCAGAAAAATCACTGATGGTTGACGGGAGCGCCGCAGTTTTGGCAGAAGGAGGCATTTGTCTCCAACTTTGAGCCGCACTGAGCGCAAAAATGAGTGGGCTCAACTGGCTGAGCATCATCGATCGCGGTCGACGCCTGCTGTACCTGCGAAATCTGCTGCGCCGGAGGCATTTGCTGGTATGGATTGGACAGCGGAGGCTGAGGCTTGTTCGACGATTCCTTGTTCAAGATAACAGCAAAGGCGACAGCCGCGACACCACCAAACACAACGAGCAAAACGAGAAGATCGAATACCCTAAGGCCCATCGCACATCAGCTCCTCATGTAGCGAAAGATGACGGATGCCGAGATTTTATCGCCGCGCCGCAAGCCCCTCCTAGTGCGCAACACCCATCCACCCTGCATGATTTTCTGGGGCGGGGATCAAAATCATTGGGGAATGGTGCGTGGCAAGCGGGGGTCTTCGGGGTATAAGACGGCTAATTGTATGCCGCCCTATGAAAGGAACCCTTATGCCCAGCGTTGCCGTTCTTGCCGCCGATGGCTTTGAGACGATTGAATGCCTGACCATGGTCGATGTCATGCGTCGCGGCGGCGTGCGCGCCACGCTCGTCTCGATCATGCCCACGCGCGAGGTCGTAAGCTCGCTGCAGATCCCCGTGACCTGCGATGCGCTCTTTGATGAGATCAACTTTGACGAGTACGACTGTGTCGTGCTGCCCGGCGGCCTGCCCGGTGCCACCAACCTGCGCGCCGATCAACGCGTCTGCGACGTGGTTTGCGAGTTCGCCGCGACCAAGCACGTCGCCGCCATCTGCGCCGCTCCGTTTATCCTGGGCGAACTTGACCTGCTCGAGGGACGCCACGCCACATGCTTCCCGGGCTTTGAGAAGAGCTTCCCCGAGGGCGCCTATACCGGCGACAAGGTCACGCACGACGGAAACATCATCACCGCCAGCGGCATGGCCCAGTCGCTCCCCTTTGCGCTTGAGCTGCTGCGTACGCTCGCCGGCGACAAGGCTGTCGAGAAGGTTGCCGAGGGCATTCAGCTATGATTTTGGCTTCGCAATCACCGCGCCGCATCGAGTTGATGCGCGAAGCGGGCTACGACATCCGCGTCATTCCCGCTGACATCGACGAGACTCCTTTTGATGACGAGACCCCGCTTACGCTTGTTGAGCGCTTAGCTCGCGCTAAAGCTGCCGCCGTTGCCGCCGAGCACGCCGTGCCAAATGAGCTGACCATCGCGGCCGACACCATCGTCACCTTCGATGGCAAGCTTTTGGGTAAGCCGGCAAACGAGGACGAAGCCCGCACCATGCTCCACGAGCTCTCGGGGCGCACGCACCAGGTCGCAACCGGCGTCTGCATCGTAAGAGCCGGAGACGCCACAGCCCCGCACGCCGCCGAGAGCCTGTCGTTTGTCGATGTGACCGACGTGACGTTCTATGAGCTCACCGACGAGCAGATTGAGCGCTACGTCGCCTCAGGCGAGCCCATGGACAAGGCAGGCGCCTACGGCATCCAGGGCGTCGGAGGGCGCATGCTCGTGCATGATATTTCGGGCGACTTCTACAACGTGGTGGGCCTGCCCATCGCTCGCATCGCGCGCGCGATTCAAAAACTATCGTAATTGCATCTGGCGCTGGGTATCCCCCGGCGCCTACAATTTTGGCGTACCGTACGGATCCCGACCGGGCATAAGGCCCGGCGGAAAACCGATAGGAGTAAAACATGGACACACTGCTTGAGGCCATTGACGTTTGCGATGTCGATGGCTTTTGCTTTGGCAACTATACGGACGAGGAGGCCGGCACCGGTTGCACCGTAATCGTGGCACCCGAGGGCGCCACCGGCGGTGTTGACGTTCGCGGCGGTGCCCCGGCATCGCGCGAGACCGACCTGCTGCGTCCCGAGAACACCGTGGACAAGGTCCACGCCGTCTGCCTTTCGGGTGGATCGGCCTTTGGTCTGGAGGCCGCAAGCGGCGTCGCCCGCGAGCTCGAGAGCCGCGGCATCGGCCTTCCCGTCGGCCCCACGCAGGTGCCCATCGTGTGCTCTAGCTGCATCTTCGACCTCGCCTTTGGCGACCCCGCCGTACGCCCCGACATTGAGGCTGGCATCTCCGCCGTGCGCGAGGCACTCGACAACACTCCCACCACGCTCGAGCAGGGCAATGTAGGTGCCGGCACCGGTGCCACCGTGGGCAAGCTCATGGGCCCCGCCACCTGCATGAAGGCCGGCCTAGGAGCTGCCGCCCTGGCACTCGGCCCTGTTAAGGTGGGTGCCGTGGTCTCGGTCAACGCCTGCGGCAATATCGTCGACCCCTTCACCGGTGAATGGGTCGCTGGCATGCGCGCCGCAGCCGATAGCGACCAGATCGTCGACATGGAGCTCGCAGCCTTTGCCGCCGCCGGCTCCATGCAAATGCCACTCGACCGCACCAACACCACCATCAGCTGCATCGTCACCAACGTTGAGCTCACCAAGGCTCAGGCCACCAAGGTCTCCCAGATGGCCGCAGACGCCTATGCGCACGCCATCCGCCCCACGCACACCACCAACGACGGCGACACCATCTACACCCTCGCCAGCGGCAAGCTGGGAGCCCAGGCAAGCGCCGCCGTTCCCTTGGACCTGTTGGGCATGCTCGCCGTAAGGGCCCTACAGACCGCCATCGTAAACGGAGCCATAACCGCCAAAACCTCCCACGGCATCCCCGGCGCCGCGAAGTAATCCACTCGACCGCCCGTCCCCGACCGACTACCAACTAAGATCTTTTCAGCCCAGGCCCCTGTGTACCGCGCGTCCAAGATCTTCAAATTCACCTATCTGACAATCGATTTATAGCAGAGGCCCCTTGGCCTTTAGTTTGATACAAGTTCCGCACGAGCCGGAAAGCACTTAATGTGCTTTCCGTGCGAGCAGGACTGTTCGCAGTAGCAAACTAAAGGCCAAGGGGCCCAGTCAACCTATCAGCAGCGATTACTCAACAGTTAGTTGAATTTGAAGATCTTAGAGGCAAGATGGTATAGGCCGAGTGTGGTTTTGTCTCCGGCTCGTCCATGCAGGTTGGTAAAGAATCCGACCACGCCGTAGCGAGCGCGACGATACATGCGCTCGTCGTACTCTTTCAGGTCCTTCCACAGCGTCTTCAGGCGCTCATCGGCACAATCTTCCTCGGAAAGCTTGGTGAGCACCGAGCAAATCGCCATCATCATGGTGAAGTAGCCCATCATGTACGAACGCAGACGCGAGGACTCAACGTCCTGGTACAGGTGGAACGATTCCATCATGATGCGCGTTACGCGGAACTGCTGACCCAGGCGCTTGACCATTGTGGCCTCATTGACGCTCTGACCCTCGCGACCGATAAAGTAGCG
>URZN01000215.1 GCA_900552345.1 uncultured Collinsella sp.
TACGAGATAGGCTCCGGTCTCGTGGGCTCGGAGATGTGTATAAGAGACAGAGGGATTCGAGAAGGCGAACCTGCGTAGGATCTGCAAGGCAGCCGGCGTGACCACCGGGGCGTTCTACAAGCACTTCAAGGACAAAGAGGCGCTCTTCTCGGAGCTGGTCGAGCCGCTGGCGAGCATGATTCGCAAAGCTTACGCCCAAGGCGAGAAGCGAGGTTTCGCCGGGTACGACGAAGGGAAGCCCGTGACCCCGGAGCAGGTGCGCGCCGCGCTCGAGGCCAAGGCGGCGGGGACGCTCGCGACCACGGCGATGCTGTACTCCCATCGCGACATCTACGAGCTCCTTGTGTTCCGCTCCTACGGCACCCCCTACGAGCACTTCCTTGACTGGCTCGTCGACGAGGAGGACAGGACCACCCTCCGCGTTCTCGAGCTGATCCACGGCGCAGAGAAGGCTCGAACCGTCATCTCGAAAGAGTCTCTCCACATCGTCAACCACGCGTTCTACAGCGCCCTTTCCGAGAATATCATCCACGCGAAGAGCGTCGAGGAGCTCAACGCGACGACCGAGGTCATTTCAACGTTCTTCAATGCGGGCTGGGAGAAATATCGCACGCTTTGACGGCTCTTTCTTTTTTTGCGTCAAAGATAACTAAGTCATTATTAACCGAAACTATACTTGAGGTGGTGCCCATGGCAGAGACAAGCGAACAAGACCGGCAACGGGATGAAGCGGGGCGGGAGGCTATCAGGCGCCTGTCTTGCCCCGTCAAGGGACGCGTCATGCTGGCGCAGGCGTTCACGGTGCTCTCGGCGCTTTTATCCTTTGCCCCGTATTTGGCTTTGGTATGGCTGGGAGACCTATTTCTGGCGGGGGAAGGCCCGCTCGCGCAGGCCGATGCCTCCAAGGTGCACGAAATTGCCCTCCTCCTCGTCATGGCGTTCCTCTCGCAGCTGTTCTTTCGCGCTCTTGCGCTCATCATCACGCATTTTGCCGATATGAAACTGCGCTACGTCATTCGCAAGGGTATCGTTGAGCGGTTGAGCCGCGCGCCTCTTGCTTGGTTTAGCGCTACGGAATCCGGCAAGGTCAGAAGCGCTGTGCAGGATGACACGAAGACGGTCCACACCGTCATCGCACACGGACCGGTCGACCGTCTTAACGGCGTTTTGCAGCCGATGGTTCT
This sequence comes from uncultured Collinsella sp., assembly GCA_900552345.1. Taxonomy (GTDB): domain Bacteria; phylum Actinomycetota; class Coriobacteriia; order Coriobacteriales; family Coriobacteriaceae; genus Collinsella. Next base: position 1,185 of record URZN01000215.1, read on the forward strand.
TCTGGCTTTCATGTTCTGGATCAATTGGCGCTTGGCGCTCATCGGCATCGCCACGATCCCCTTCTATTTCCTGCTGCAGGCGCTCTCTATGAAGGATATGGGACCGAAAACCGCCGAGATGAACGGGCATCTTGCACAAGTGTCCTCGACGATGGTCGAGCTCGTGTCCGGCATCAAGGTGGTCAAAGCGTTCGGAAAAACAGGAGAGGCGCATCGTAATTACGCGGACGCCGCATCGGCATTCTCCCAGTCGTACTGGGACTGGTGCGCCCCGCTCATTGGGCTTTGCTCGATTGCCGGCGAGCTCATCTCCTCTCCCTTGCTTCTGCTGATCAACCTCTGCGGCGGCGCGCTTGTCATGGGGGCAGGGTTGGCCACTCTCCCCCAGGTTCTCGCGTGCGCGCTGATAGCCATCGTGCTTCCGACCGCCATCAGCGCTGTCGCCAACAGCACGTGGTCGTACCAGATGGCCGGCGCTGCCGCAGTCAGGCTGTGCGAGATTCTGGACACGCCGTCGATTCCCGAGCCGAAAACCCCAAAGAAGCCCGACGGGGTCGTCGTTGAGGTGAACGACGTATCGTACTCCTACGGCGATACCCAGGCCTTGCGCGGTGTCAGTCTTGTCCTTAATCCCGGTACCACGACGGCGCTCATCGGCCCGTCAGGCTCGGGTAAATCGACACTCGCCACACTCATTGCACGCTTCGACGACCCGGAAAGCGGCTCCATCCGTCTCGGCGGCGTCGATCTGAGAGACATCTCCTCCCGTGATCTCTACAACATGGTTTCGTTCGTGCTCCAGGACCCGATGCTGATCAACGCCTCCATCGGAAGAAACATTTCTTTAGCTAAGCCGGAGGCTTCCCTGGAGGAGATTCGGGAGGCTGCCCGTACGGCGCAGATCGACGATTTCATCATGTCGCTGCCCAAGGGATACGACAGCGTTTTGGGAACGGACTGCTCGCTCTCAGGCGGCGAGAGCCAGCGCGTGAGTATAGCGCGTGCCCTTTTAGCCGACACGCCGATCCTCATCATGGATGAGGCCACCGCTTTTGCCGACCCAGATTCGGAGCTCGAGATCCAGAAAGCACTAAGTTCCTTGGTCGAAGGCCGAACGGTTCTGGCCATCGCCCACCGGCTCAACGCAATCCTAGGCGCCGATCAAATTGCCGTGTTGGAAGAAGGTAAGATCGTCGCCCTTGGAACGCATGCGGAGATTCAAGACAACGAGCATTATCAGGCGCTTCTCAAGCAAGGAGGCCTCTGCGGCAGTGAAGAAGAGGGCGATGCAGATGAGTAATTCCAAACGCTTCTTACCGAGACTTCGTCGTTATATGGACGAGGGTGATAGGCGCCAGCACCGTTTGGGAACTTTGCTCTACGCCCTTTCCGGCGTGATGTGCGGCATCGGTCTCGCCATCATGATGCCGGCGACCATGGCTCTCCAGTCCGGCGACCCCCAATGGGGCTTGACGTTTTGGGGCTGGGCAGTCGCGCTTGCGGCGGTGACAGTCGTCGGCTCAACAGCCTCGTTCTTCGGTACCAAGCTCAGCTATGCAGCGGGGTTAGGCTTCATGCGCAATATGCAGGTGGTCATCGGGAACAAGGTGTCGCGTTTGCCACTTGGCTGGTTTAAGGCGGATAGTGCCGGAAGGCTTTCGCGCATGGTTACGCAGGAAATGATCTCGACCGGACAGGCCGCTGCTCTTTATGTTGGCCAGCTTATAAAAAACGCTGCCGCCGCAATCGTGTTCTGTGCTGCCGTGTGGCTTTGGAGCTGGCAAATTGGAATCATGCTGACGCTTTCCATCCCAATCCTTTTCCTTCTTCTGCGCGTTTCACAGGCATGCGTCGGAAAAGGAAACGGGTTAGAGGATTCCGCCGAGCGGGACATCGCCGCGAGGATAGTCGAGTTCGCACGATGCCAGGGAGCCCTGCGCGCCTGCCGTGCGGGTGCCGACTATGCGGAGCTTGAGGATAGTTTCGTAGAAGGCAGAAAGCGGTCGGTCCGCGGCCTGTGGTGGAGCGCCCTCGGCGAAATCCTTTCCGGGGCGAGCGTGCAGATGCTCGTTGTGAGCATGATCATTGCGGTGAGCTACTTGGGTGCAAGCGGAAGCATCGGGGCACTTGAGACGGTGGTCATGATCGGCGTCGCATTAAGGTTCACCACGCTCCTCAACGAGATCGCCTCAGCCCTATTCGGGATGGAGGACCGTCGGGCAATGCTCGACGGCATGGACGAGGTCGTCGAAGCGGCCGAGCTGCCGGTTGTGGACGCGTCGAAAGCTTGTCCGACCGACGCAAGCGTCCGGATGGGAGAGGTTCGCTTTTCCTACGTGAAGG
>URZN01000216.1 GCA_900552345.1 uncultured Collinsella sp.
CTGCGCAAGACGAAGGCCACATTAAGTGGCCTTCTTTGCGTGCGGAACTCGCGATGAACTTCGTGCCCCGCCGTCCGGGAGGACGCCTCTTTATTGATGGGAGGCCTGATAGGTCGATGGTTCCGTGCCCGGATGCGTCCAAAGTGGGACGGGCTTTCCGGATGGGCAGGCTTTCGGAAAATGCGTCCCGGAATTTGCCTTTGGAATGGGACGTAGTTTCCCGTTGAGGTGCTTTGCGGAAAGTGCATCCCACTCTGGGCGGTCGAAGTGGGACACACTTTCCCAAAGGCGCTTCAACGGGGGTAGCGCACAGAGATGTGGTGTAAGAGGCGGGGCATGCCCCGCCTCCGCCCTTTCTTGAAAGGGAGGGGACACCGCCTAGAATTCGTCGTTGGAGTAATGAAGGTGACGAATGGAAGGAAAGGCGATGCCCCAAGAAGAGAGTGTACTGCGCCTCGGCCGCGACGAGGCCCTCGAGGCGGCGAGGCTTTGGCAGGAGTGCGGCGACGCGCGCGAGTTCGCGTGCAGGGTGCTGGGCGGCGTGATGAACGCGCTGATGGACTCCGAGGCCCAGCAGATGTGCGGCGCGAGCCGCAACGAGCGCAGCGACGGCAGGGAGAACAGCCGCAACGGCTACCGCCCCAGGTCGCTCAAGACCGCCGTGGGCGACGTGGAGCTCGAGATACCCAAGCTCAGGCACGGCACCTACTACCCCGAGGGCATGCTCGCGCGATGGTCGCGCGTCGACACCTCGGTGGCCGCCGTCGTGCAGGAGATGTACGTGTACGGCGTGTCCACCCGCAAGGTCGAGCGCGTGGCGTCCAAGCTGGGCATATCCTCGCTGTCGAGCTCGGAGGTCTCGAGCCTCTGCTCCGACCTCGACGCCGAGGTGGCGGAGTTCCGCCGCCGCGACCTTTCGGGCACGCCGTGCTGCTACCTGTGGCTCGACGCCACCTACATGAGCTGCAGGGTCGGCTCGTCGGTCGTCTCGCAGGGCGTCGTGACCGCGATCGGGCTGGGCGCCGACGGGCGCAAGCACTTCCTGGGCTGCGACGTGGTCGACACCGAGAGCGAGGACTCCTGGTCGGCATTCCTCGGCGGGCTGCGCGAGCGCGGGCTGGCCGGCGTTCGCCTCGTGGTCTCCGACAGCCACGCCGGGCTCGTGGCCGCCGTCTCGCGCCTGTTCCAGGGCTGCGCCTGGCAGCGCTGCGTGACGCACCTGCAGCGCAACCTCCAGAGCGCCTGCTCGGGCAGGCCCGAGGACTCCAAGGCGGCCGTCAGGGACCTCGTGCACGCCGCGGTCTACCAGGACGACCCCGACCTCGCGCGCTGCGTGTGGGCCGAGGCGGCGCCCTGGGTGGCGTCGGTGTCCGCCAGGGCCGGCGAGGTCTTCGAGCAGGCCGAGGACTCCGCGCTGGCGTTCACGGCCTTCCCCAGGGCGCACTGGGCCAAGCTCCGCACCAACAACGTCCAGGAGCGCGCCAACCGCGAGATCAAGCGCCGCTACAGGGTCGTGCAGTCCTTCCCCTCGAGGGAGTCGATGCTGCGCCTGACGTGCGCGAGCCTCATGGAGACCGAGGGGCAGTGGTCCCAGCAGCGCGTGTTCTCCGAGGCCTCGGCCGCCGAGGGCTTCGCCGAGCCCGCGGACAGGCCGGCCCCGACAGAGGGGAGGCGCCGCGCGCTCGGGCGGCGCGCCAGGGAGATAGTGGACGAGATAGTCGAGAAGCGCGGCCTCAAGAAGGAGTAACATCGGGGCTTGCAGCGACGGACCTCAGGACACTCTTACACCACGTCTGCGCGCGCCACCTCAACGGGAAATTGCGTCCCATTATTCGGTCAAGAAACGGGATGCATTTTCCCAATGAGAGCAAAACCGGAAAATGCATCCCACAATCAGCCCTCAAAGTGGGACGCCGTTTCCCAATGAGGCTCAAGCGGAAAATGCATCCCGGAATTTGCGCTCAAAGTGGGATGCGGTTTCCGGTTGAGGGTCTAAGGGAAAGTGCGTCCCAGAATCGACGCTTGAAATGGGATGCAGTTTCCCGATGAGGCACTCGACGGAAAATACATCCCAGAAATGGCCTTTGAGCTGGGATAAGATTTCCGCGGCATCTCGGATTCTCAAAAATGAGACACGCCGTTGGCGAAAATGAGACACGTGATATCGGGCATCGGATGTATCATTTGCAAAAATGAGTCCACTCCACTCGAATAAAGCGAGGTCCCTCATGTACGTTCCACACCCCCGTATCCGTAGGCTGTCGAAAATCCCGCTTGTTGGGACGGCGGCGCTTGCTGCGTTGATCGCCACGAGCGTCGCCTGCTTCACGGCCACGCCCCAGGTTGTCCAGGCGGCAGACGCGCCCGCAATCACCGATATGACCGAGCAGGATTATCAAGCCCTGGGTCTGGGCACGAGCGAGGACATTCCGGCCGATACCGTTGGCCCCTATTCCACTGATACCCCCACGACGTTTGCCACGCGCAGCGAGGTCTATATGGCAGCTAACGGTAGCCATGGCAATCGCTACACTCTGCGCGACAAGCTCGAGAACGTCGAGCGCGGTGACATTGGCGGCAGCAGCAAACTCACCGATGGCTATGGAAGTGTGTGGGGCGCCGCAAAGTTCTGGCAAAACGTCAACAACTTCGATACGAACAGCGATCTCTACAAGCATAGCGACTACGGTGGCGGCACCTGGTCGTACCTAAGCAACAATGAGTCCTCAACAGTACTCGCCAACGACAACAACGGTTTCTCGGGCATTCACGCCACGAGTGTTGAGTTCTGCAGCGACGCCAGCACGGGCAAAAAGAGCCGCGTTGCCGAGCTCCGTGCCTACGGCGACAGTTCCTCCACGACGATTGACGGCAAGTCATACGCCGGAAAGGTTGAGCTGGTCCTCTACTCGTTTAGCAACGGGCGTACGCGCACTCTCGACACACACCTGCCGGTGACGGTCAACACTAATATGATGTACGAAGGCCGTTTTAAGTACCTGGATGCCGGTTACCTGCAAGAGCACGACGCCGTCTTTGATGTCGAGGCGGGCGATGTCGATGGCGACGGCGTCGACGAGCTTTTTGTCTACGCGGGCTGCTATGTCGACGAGAACGGCGTGCGCAAGGCTGTAGTCGACATGTATGACTTGGAGGGTGGCAACTGGAAGCAAAGCGTCGTCAAGATCGATGCCGGTAACGCCACGGACTACACCACGCACAACAAGGGCGGGAACGACTCCTGGACGCAGCTTCAGTCAGCTCCTGTCGTTTCGCTAGCGGCCGGCGACCTCGATCGCGATTTTTGCGATGACCTCGCCATCGTGGTCTCGGCACCCTACGGCAAGAAGAATATTGATAAGTCGACGCATTGCGAGCTGTTTTCGTGGGATGCATCCAAGGGTGCGCTCGTCCATGTCGATGCTCTGGGCGACGCGGGCGCAATCTCCCTCTCCGCGAACGGCAAGACCATGGTCGCTGCGAATGCGACGTTCGGCACGTTTGCCGCCTACGATGAAGAA
>URZN01000217.1 GCA_900552345.1 uncultured Collinsella sp.
GAGATAGGCTCCGGTCTCGTGGGCTCGGAGATGTGTATAAGAGACAGCTCTACGGGTTCTCGAGCGCCTCGTCGATGGGTTGGGGCAACCCCGTGGTGCTCGGCTCGATCGTCGCGGGTGTCGTGTGCTTGGTGCTGTTCGTCGTACGCCAGGGCAAAATCGAGGACCCGCTGCTTCAACTGGGCACGCTCAAGACGCGCGAGTTCCGCGTGGCCGCCATCATCGTCACGCTCATCAACGCCGCATGCCTGGTCACCAACACGCTGTTGCCGTTGCTGCTGCAAACCTCGCTTGGCGCTTCGGCCTTCGAAACCGGCATGGCCATGCTTCCCGCCGCGGCGGTGGGCATCATCATCAGCCCTATCTCCGGCGTGGTGTTCGACAAGTTCGGTCCGCGTGCCATCTCGATCGTCGGCCTGGCCCTCATGACCGGCGCCCTGTTCCTGCTCTCGCTTTCGACGGTAAACACGCCCATCTTGGTGGTTGCGCTGTTCTGCATGCTGCAGTCCGCCGGCCAGTCGCTCGCGAACATGCCGGTGAACACATGGGGTGTCAATGCCTTGAAAAATGACATGATCGCCCACGGCAACGCCATCGCGAACACCGGCCGCCAGGTCGCCGGCGGTTTGTGCACGGCGCTCATCATCACGGTCATGACAAGCGTCACCGCGTCGGCCGGCGTCGATGCGAGCATCCAAGTAGCCACCGCCGTGGGCGCGGGCGTCGCTTACAAGGTGTGCGCGGCAATCGGCCTCGTTTCCCTTATCTGCGCCATATTCAGCGTGCGCACCAAGAAAACCGCACCGAAAACGAAGGAGGCATAAGCGATGTCCGAGATTCTGTCCGAGCGCATCCCGCTCGAGCTCGAGGGGACGCCCGTTTCGAGCATCATGATTGAAGAGCCGTTCACCTGCACGCAGGATTGCACGATTTCCGACGTGGTGCGCATGCTCGCCGAAAACGAGGTGAGCAGCATGCCCGTAATCGATGAGCGCAACCAGGTGGTCGGGTTCATCTCCGACGGCGATGTCATGGGAGCCATCGCGCAGCATCGCGCTCACACCATCTTCACGGGCGGCGACGCGTCCATGCTGTACTTCGACGATCAGAGCCTTGAGCAGCGCATCGAAGACCTGAAGGATCGCTGCGTCATGGATTTCGCGACGCGCCAGGTAGTGTGTGCCCGTCCCGAGCAGAGCATCGCCCGCGTCGCCGCGCTGCTGGCGAAGAAGAAGTTCAAGAAGCTTCCTGTGGTTGATGACGAGGGCAAACTCGTGGGGGTCATCCGCCGCTCCGCCATCACCAAATACATCTTCGGCATCCTTTTCCAATAGGGGCAGGTCGCACTTGAGGCGAACATCTCGAGGCATCGAGCCAGCAACTGGACCAGATAACCTTGACACGCACGCGCTTTCCCTCGATGCTTCGGTAAGGGGAGCTGCGAAAATCGCAGCACGGGTGATCGGCGCCGCGCCCCCGAAGGCAAAAGCGAACACGGGAGCGATACGATGGGAAAAGTCCTGGACGAAGATTTGGTTTATGAGATTCTCTCCGTCGTGGCAGAGATTCCGGCAGGATGCGTCGCCTCGTACGGTCAGATAGCGCGCCTCATCGGCAGGGAGAAAAACTCTCGCCTGGTCGGAGCGGTGCTGAGCGAGGCGGATCGCTACGGCGATTATCCCTGCCACCGCGTCGTCAACCACGCGGGACGCCTCGCGCCAAACTTCCCCGACCAGTGAGCACTACTGACGGAGGAAGGAGTCGCCTTCCGAGACAACGGCTGCGTCGACATGAAAAAGCACCAGTGGAACGAGTAGCCAGGCAGAGTAGCGTCGAAAGGAGCGACGCCACGGGGAACGACCTGCGCCCCGCCGCCGGACAACCTATGGCAAAGTGACACGTCCCACAAAGAGCGGCGCACCAGTACGAGACACGACCGCGACGTAAAAAGACCCTATGATACTCGTAAGCATCTATCTGATTGCCCGCCTCGAGGTACCCAAAGAACGAGAGATGCCGAAACCCCTAGACAAAGAAAAAGGTCGGGAGCTTTTATGCTTCCGACCTGAAGTTTCATGGTCGCGGGGGGCGGATTTGAACCACCGACCTTCGGGTTATGAGCCCGACGAGCTGACCAGACTGCTCCACCCCGCAATGGGTTACCTCAAAGGGCAAGGATATATATTACTCGCCTGAGCGCGAATTGCAAGTCTTCGATCACACTTCACCTCATTCGGCACAATTCCTGCACATGTTCGCCGTCCCAATAGCCTCCAACACGATTTGTCGCATCGTACACGGACGACCACCCTACTCCGTGCTATGATGCCGCCTATGCTTTCCCAGATCAGACAAAACGGACTGCCCTCGTGGGCCTACAAGGCGGCGCTGCTTTTGGCGGCCGCCATTTGGGGCATGGGCACGGTGGTCATCAAGTCCACCGTCGACGAGTTCCCGCCCGCATGGCTCGTCGGCGTGCGCTTCACCGTGGCGGGCATCATTTTGGGCATCGTCATGTTGCCGCGGTTCAGAAAAGCGCTGGACCTCGACCACCTGAAAAAGGGCGCCATCCTGGGCGCGTTCCTGTTCCTCTCGTACTGGGCGAACTCCACGGGACTCACCGACACCACCGCCTCGAACAGCGCGTTCCTCACATCGCTGTACTGCGTGATCATCCCGTTTCTCGGATGGGCGCTGCGCGGGCCGCGCCCGACTCGCTTCAACATCGCCGCCGCCCTCGTGTGCGTGGCCGGCGTGGGCTGCGTCTCGTTCGCGGGGCTCTCGGGGTTCTCGCTGCGCTTCGGCGACTTCATCACGCTGGCCTCGGCTCTCTGGCTCAGCTTCCACGTGCTGTACACGGCGAAGTACGCGCCGGGACGCTCTATGATGCTGCTCACGGTCATTCAGTTCATCGTGGCGGGCCTGCTGGGCCTCATCACCGGGCTTATCACCGAGCCCATGCCTGACTTCAGCCAGCTGGGCGCCGACACTTGGATGAGCCTCATCTACATCACCGTGTTCGCCTCTTGCGTGGCCCTAGGATTGCAAAACGCCGCCGTGGCCCGCGTTGATCCGGCCCAGGCAGCGCTGTTTCTGGCCACCGAATCGGTGTTCGGCGTGACGTTCTCCATCCTGCTCTTGGGCGAGGCGCCGGCGATTTCCGCCTACCTGGGATTCGCCCTCATCTTCGTCGGCATCGTCGTCAGCGAGTATTTGCCCCTGCGCGCTGAAAAGATCGCAGCCCAAAAAGCAAGGGCGACAGCCGAAGCCGCCGCCCTCGATTGCAAACAAGTCGAAACCCAGGCAACCGACCTCGAAGAGGCCGATGCGTTCATGCGCTAGCTATTCCCGGCCATCCCAGCAGTAGGTGCAGATTTTCTCTGGGTCGATGCCGATGGCCTCTATCATGCCCTGGAGGCTCTGGTAGCTCAGGGAATCGAAGCCCATGTCCTCGCAGATGGTCTTCAGCCTGTCTCTTATACACATCTGACGCTGCCGACGATCTTACGCGTGTAG
>URZN01000218.1 GCA_900552345.1 uncultured Collinsella sp.
TTCAAACGCACCAAATACGGCTATCCTTCGGCAAGCGCTCGCTTGGCCATGCAGGCCGAGTCATCGCTGCGGGGGCGCAAGCGCGTGGTGGGCTCTAAGCTCAAGCACGACGGAACGCTGGGCTATATCAGCCGCGGTGCGGCTCGCCGCAGTGGCCTCAATCCCGCTGGGTGGCATCGTTACGTGCCGATTGCAGTTGTTGTTGCGGTGATTGTGATCGCACTTGCCGCGCTCGGCTACGCTGGCGGCGGCGTCGACCTGAGTGCGATGTTCAAGCCTGCTGAGCTCGCGCATGCCGGCACGGAGCTTGTCGAGGGCGCTCAGACCCAGACGGGCGTGGCTCCTCAGCGCGGTATTGTTGCCGCTGCCGCAACGATCGCCGATGCCCAAAAGGGCGAGGACGCGGACAGCGAGGATAGCGAAACCGGTGCAAACGGCGTGAATTCGCAGGTCACGCCCGTGACGCAAGGCCAATAAGTCACAGAACCATCACACTAAGTCGCTGTTTGGGGCCAATGAGTGAGCAAAAAAGCAGCAATGTTGTTTCATATAGAACTCATTAGTCACAATTTATAAAAAAGGGATATACTACTAGGCACTTAAAGGTCCACAAGCTGCAAGTTGAGGAGTACCTAACATGAAGAAGAGATTCATGGCAGCACTGAGCGTTCTCGCTCTTGCCCTGGCTCTGCCCGTGGCTGCTTTCGCCGCCCCGAGCCCTGCCAACACCACCGCCACCGGCGCCAACAACGTGACCGCCAGCGTTAACAACGCTAACGTCAAGGTTGTTTCCACCACCAAGAACGCCGAGGGCACCCCTGCCAACGCCAACGTGGTCGCTTCCTTTGAGATCACCGAGACCGTCGAGGGTACCGTTTCTGAGTCCAACCCGCTGACCGTCACCTTCACCCTTGGCAAGGCTTACGCCAACGCCAAGGTTACCGTCTATGTCCAGCACAACGACGGTAGCAAGGAGACCCTGAACCTCACTGCCGACAACAACGGCAATGTTACCTTTAAGGTCACCAAGCTCTCCACCTACACCATCGTGGCTGAGAAGACCGCTGCTGGCGCTGCTACCACCGACAACGGTGCTAAGTCCCCGGCTACCGGTGTGAACACCACCGCTGTTGCCGCTGTGGCTGCTGTTGCCGCTGCTGGCGCTGCCTGCGCTTTTGTTGCTCTTCGCAAGAACAACTAGCACTCACACGGTTTCAACCGTAAGATTTGAGGACCCGTACTTGTGCGGGTCCTTTTTTTGGCCGATTTACAGGGTAAGGGAACACCATGGCACAGCAGCCGCAGGGCAAGCATATGGAAGTTAAGCATATGGGCGACTCGGACAAAAAGCGTCGCGCCACGATGCTCAAGGGCGTTTTCGTAGTGTTGTTGCTGGTCGCAGTCGGCTGCGGCGGCTACGTGCTCTATATGAATCATCTAGAGCAGCAGCGCGCCGAGGAGATGAGTGCAACAGGCAAGCCCGCCACGAAGGTCGAATCAAAGGGCAAGGAGCTGCCGGACAACCCCATCGACTTCGCTCCGCTCATTCAAGAGAATGCCGATATCTATGCGTGGCTCTACATTCCGGGTGCGGATATCAACACGCCCTTGCTGCAGAGCACGACGGACGACCTGTTTTATCTGGACCACGACAAGGACGGCAAGTACGACCCGTATGGCACAGCATTTAGCCAGATGGCAAACGCGCGCGACTTTAGCGATCCCGTCACGGTGATCTACGGCCATGTGAACGGCGGTGTGTTCCACAACTTGCATAACTTTGAGGACGCGGACTTCTTTAACGAGAACACCGAGTTCTATATCTACACGCCGGGCCATATTCTGAAGTACAAGATTGTCTCGGCCTATCAATATGACGATCGCCACATTCTCAACTCGTTTAACTTTGCCGACCCTGCCGTGCGCCAGGACTACTTTAATTCGGTCTGTAATCCGGACGCATTGCTCAAAAATGTACGTGACGGCGTGACACTTGATGCAGATAGTAAGATTGTACAGTTGAGCACCTGCATGCTCGATAGTTCGCAGGGCAACTCGCGCTATATTGTGAGCGGTGTGTTAACAAGCGACCAGGAGACAAAATAGTCATGAACCCCCGTGGCAAGCACTTTATCGATGCGGTGGATCCCGACGAAAATCAAGTAAACAATCCCGAGCAGCAGGTTCAGGGTGCGGCGGAGCCTGTCGAGCCTCAATGGGAGGCCAAAGACACTCCGACGCCTCAATCTGGCGAAAAATCCAAGAGCAAGGACGATGCTCCGTCCGACGCATCGGCAAAGACCGATGAAGCTGCGGCGCAGCCTGTTGATGAGGTAGAGTGGCCTTCGCTTGATGAGGCGGGACCTCAGCGTCGTCGACGCTCCAAAGAGTCGATCAAGCGCATCAAGCGCCGCCGCCGTATCCGCACGCTGCTGATCGTGCTGCTCGTGATTGGTGCGGTTGCTGCTGCCGGCTGGGGCTTTGTGAATCACAGCGTGAACCAAGGCAAAAAGAAGATTGAGGAAAAGACCGAAAAGGTCATTAAGGCCAAGGGCGACACCATTACCTATAACGGCAAGAAGTATGCGCTCAACAAGCATATGGCCACGGTGGCGTTTATCGGCTTTGATGGCCGCAACAACGATGACGGCACCCAGAAGGGCCAGTCCGATACCGTGATGGTCGTAGCGCTTAATACCGACACGGGCGAGGCCCGCGGCATTATCATCCCGCGTGACAGCATGGTTGCCGTAGATACGTATTCCAATGGTTCGTTTGCCGGTCAGGTGACCGAGCAGCTGTGCTTGCAGTTTGCCTATGGCACCGATGGCGACAACTCATCGGCGCTGACGGCCGCCGCTGCCTCGCGCGTGCTCGATAACATTCCGGTCGACTATTACTACACGCTCAATATCGAGGGCGTGGCTCCCATTAATGACTCCATCGGCGGCGTGACGCTGGTGCCTACGCAGACTGTGCCGGGCACGTCGGTTGTCGAGGGTCAGGAGACCACGCTGTTTGGTACAACGGCGGAAAAGTATGTGCAGTGGCGCGACACGACGAATCTGACGTCTTCGCTGGATCGTACAGCGCGACAGGTGAGCTACGTGCAGGCGTTTGCATCGAAGGTGCTCAGCAGTGCCAAGAGCAACCCCGCCATGCTCATCAGCCTGTATCAGGCCATGGGCGACTATACGTGGACCAATTTGGGTCTCGATGAGTTCAGCTATCTGGCGACCACGATGCTCGAGCACGGCCTGACTTCGTTTGATGTCGTGACGCTGCAGGGCACCATGCAGCAGGGCGACACCTTCGCCGAGTTCTACCTGGACCAGGACAACGTAAAGCAAACGGTCGTCGATACCTTCTATCATCCAGTCGACTAGATTGTTCCGCCGTTCGTTAGAACGGCGGAACTAATTACCCGACGTACACCACGTTGTTGCGGCGCGGCTTTGCCTCGGGGAGTGTGTCCTCGGCGTAGCCCAGAATGCAATTGCCTACACC
>URZN01000219.1 GCA_900552345.1 uncultured Collinsella sp.
AGATGTTTCGCGGGCCCGCTTTCACTCGTTCACTTCGCGGAAAAGTATTAGACCTCGATTTGTTGGGTCGGGGGAGAGCCTTTCTTGGATGCCGGAGATGTACGTTGCGGCAGGCGGATCGCCAGAAGTCGGCTGTTCCGCTCCTCAAGATTTCCAAAAAGTTAACCTTTGTTGAACTTAATAGTTAGATAAACTAAACTATTTTCCAAAAGTGTGCTCGAGCAAACTTGTTTACTCGGGTGCTAAGGCACCGTGCCGCAGTTGTTGCGGAAAAGGGAGAGACATCATGAAGAAGTCCACGTTTAACACCCTGCTTGTTGGTGGCGGTTTTCTGCTCGGCACGGCCGGCATCAAGCTGCTTACCAGCGCTCCGGTCAAGAATGCCTGCGTGCAGGGCATCGCGTGCGGCATGCGCGTCAAGAACTGCTACCAGGACATGGTCGAGCAGGCCAAGGCTAATGTCGACGACATGGTTGCCGAGGCTGCCTACATCACCCAGAGCGAGGCCGCTGCTGACGAGGCAGCCGAGTAACGCTCCCAGGCACAAACTATGAGATTCTCGATTATTAGCGAGATCCCCGGCAGGACCCGTCTTCAATTGGCGGGTCCTGTGCCAGAGAGCGATCTCGATGCACTTCTTAAGCTTGGCGGCGAAATCGACGGCCTGCGCAAAGTGCGCGTATATGGCCGTATTGGCCAGATGGCACTCGAATATGACGAGCAGTGTCGTGCGAGCGTGCTCGACGCCTTGGGCGCACTCGATGCTCAAGCCATCGCCGATGCCAAGTCGGGTTACGTGATGCAACTCGAGCCGCGCAAGCACAAACTCGTTATGGACCTAGCGACACTCATCGGCGCCCATTACGCACGTCGCTGGTTCTTGCCGACGCCTTTGCGTACGGTATTTGTCGTGGCCGGTTACATGGCATTTTTGCGCGCTGCTCTTCATGAGCTGGCGCAGCCGCGCCTGACCGTTCCCGTGCTCGACGCTTCGGCCATTGGCATTTCGTTCGTCAAGCGCGATGTCGACACCGCGGGCCAGACGATGTTCCTGCTCAACGTGGGCGAGCTGCTCGAGGACTACACCCGCGCCATGAGCGAAAACGAGCTCATCAACTCGCTGCTCGATGTGCCCGACAAGGCGCAAAAGGTCGTCGACGACACCGAGGTAAGCGTTGCCGCGACCGAGCTTGAGCCCGGCGATCTGGTCGCCGTGCGCACTGGCATGTCCATCTGCATCGACGGTGTTGTCGAGCAGGGGAGCGCTATGGTCAACCAAGCGACCCTGACCGGCGAGCCACTGGCCGTCGAGCGCAGCGTGGGCGACGACGTGTTCGCCGGAACCGTCGTGGAAGACGGCAGCATCTTGGTGCGCGTGCGCGCCAACACGGCTCAGACCAAGCTCCGCTCGATCGTCTCGCTCGTGCAGACGGCCGACTCGCTCAAGTCCGAGGGTCAGTCGCACATGGAAGACCTCGCCAACAAGATCGTCCCGTGGAACTTCCTGCTCGCGGGCTTGGTTGCACTCACCACGCGTAGCCTCATCAAGACCTCGGCGGCATTGATGGTCGACTACTCGTGCGCACTCAAGCTCACGGGTTCGGTCGCCGTCATGACCGCCATGAGCGATGCCGCCAAGATGGGCGTCATGGTCAAGGGCGCGAAGTACTTTGAGTCGTTTGCCAAGGCCGACACCATTGTGTTTGATAAGACCGGCACGCTCACCGAGGCACAGCCACGTCTTGCCTGTGTGCTCACCACCGATGGCTGGAGCGAGGACGAGGTCCTGCGCCTTTCCGCTTGCTTGGAGGAGCATTTTCCGCATCCGGTGGCGCGCGCCGTGGTCAACGCCGCCCGCGAGCGTGGGCTCGAGCATCGCGAGCGCCATGCCGCCGTCGAGTACATCGTGGCACACGGCATCGCTTCGTCCATCGAAGGGCGCCGCGCCATCATCGGTTCCGCGCACTTTGTATTCGAAGATGAGGGCGCACAGCTCGAAACCGACATCAAGGAGCGCATCGAGTCCCAGATGCAGGGGCTGTCGCCGCTGTATCTGGCGGTCGACGGCACCGTTGTGGGCGTGCTCGGTATCGAGGACCCGCTTAAGCCCGGGGTCCGCGAGGCCATCGCCGACCTGCATGCGCTGGGCGTCAAGCATGTCGTTATGCTCACGGGCGACTCCGAGCGCACGGCCGAGCGCATTGCGCGAGAGGCGGGCGTCGATGAGTTTAAGGCCGAGCTGCTGCCCGAGGACAAGTACGCGTATGTGGAGCGCATTAAGGGCGAGGGGCGCCACGTTGCCATGGTGGGCGACGGCGTCAACGATTCGCCGGCGCTGGGCCTGGCCGATGTGGGCCTGGCCATGGGCGGTGGAAGCGACATCGCCAAGGAGGTCGCCGACATCATCCTGACCGACACGGATCTCGCTGCGATCGTACGCCTGCGCCGCATGAGCCAGGGCCTCATTGATCGTCTGACGAGCTCCTACTCTAAGGTGATGCTCACCAACTCAGCGCTCCTGGCGCTGGGCATTACCGGCGCGATTACCCCGCAGGCGTCGTCGCTGTTGCACAACGGCTCGACGATTGCGTACAGCTTGGACAACGCGAAAGCGTATCTGCGTTAGGGTTTTCGATTGAGCTTATGGCCTGCACCCGGGCGGTACCGCAGCCGCCAGGGTGCAGGCCTTTTTAGGCAAGTGCAGCTTTGATGGCGGGGACTTCGGTGAGCTGCTCAGCTGCCTTTTCGTCGGAGCTGTCGAGTGCTGCCAGACTGCGGTAGACCCACTCGTTGACCTGGGTGTTCTTGACGCCTGCGGTCTGCATAAGGGCGCCTACCTCGCGGATTGCTGCGAGCAGATCGGCTTTGGGACCCGCGAGCTCGACCTCGATGCCGTGGTAGGCGGACACGCCGCGGTTCTCACTCACGTGGTCGATAAAGCCCTCGACGGTCTCAAGCTGCTGGGCGAGAGCCGCATCATCGTCAGCGTCCAGCGCGACGAGTGCGTTCGATACCGTGAGGGCGGGATGTCCGCAGGGGACAAAGCCCTCGATGACATCCATAGCTTCGGTAATGGTTGAGCCCAGGCCTACGAGGGCATTGACGAGTTGCTGCTTGGTATCCATAACGGTCCTTTCGACGGGTCAATTGTGCTTGGCGAAAATATACGTGACGCGATTGGTGGCAAAAGTGCGAAGTGCAGCGTACATTGGGGTCTTCACAGCTCGTGCATAGAACAGCTGTCCGCTTTCAGAACGTGGTAAGATAACACTCCACAAGCGGGGCTCGCCCCGTATGTTCCTTGAAAAGTCGACGGGTGTTGGGTGCTCGTGCCCAATGCCATCCAGACTTTCCCGACATTCGGGGGCGACTGGTTTCGACACGATAGCTCTGAGAGAGGAAGCAAGCCGAGGTCTCCTCGCCTCGTTAAACAGGGGTACCGTCAAATTGAATTGACAACAACTCTTCTTTTGAGCCTATGGCTCT
>URZN01000220.1 GCA_900552345.1 uncultured Collinsella sp.
TCCTCGGGCTCCACCTTGATCAGGCGGCGCGTTTCGGGGTTCATGGTGGTGAGCCACATCATGTCCGGGTCGTTTTCACCAAGACCCTTGGAGCGGTTGATGGAGCACTTCTGGTCGCCGATCTCCTTGAGGATGCCGTTCTTTTCGAGCTCGGTGTAGGCAAAGTAGGTCTTCTCTTTGCAGTTGATCTCGTAGAGCGGCGACTCGGCGATATACACGTAGCCCTCGTCGATAAGCGTTGGCACCAGGCGGTAGAGCATGGTGAGCACGAGCGTGCGGATGTGATAACCGTCGACGTCGGCGTCCGTACAGATGATGACCTTGTTCCAGTTGAGGTTGTCCAGGTCAAAGGCACCGAGGTTCTTGATGCGCTTGTCCTTGATTTCCACGCCGCAGCCCAGCACGCGCATGAGGTCCATGATGATGTCGGACTTAAAGATGCGCGGGTAGTCCTCCTTCAGGCAGTTGAGGATTTTACCGCGGACGGGCATAACGCCCTGGAACTCGGCATCGCGCGACGTGCGAATGGCGCCTGCTGCCGAGTCGCCCTCTACGATGTAGATCTCGCGACGGCTCTTGTCCTTGGAGCGGCAGTCGATGAATTTCTGCACGCGGTTGGCCATGTCGGTCTTCTGCTGCAGGTTGGTCTTGATGCTCTGACGCGTCTTCTCGGCGTTCTCGCGCGAGCGCTTGTTGATGAGCACCTGCTCCATGATCTTATTGGCGGCGTCCTTGTTCTCGATCAAGTAGGTCGAGAGGCGCTCCTTAAAGAAGGCCGTCATGGCCTGCTGGATAAAGCGGTTATTGATGGCTTTCTTGGTCTGGTTTTCGTAGGACGTCTGGGTGGAGAAGCAGTTGGTCACAAGTACCAGGCAGTCCTGGACGTCTTGCCACTTAATGCCGCTTTCGTTTTTGTTGTACTTGCCTTGATTCTTGATGTAGGCATCGATGGCGCTGGTCAGAGCGCTGCGGGCGGCCTTTTCGGGCGAACCGCCGTTCTCGAGCCACGATGAGTTGTGGTAGTACTCCTGCATCGTGAAGGTGCGCGAGAAACACATGCATGCGGTGATTTTTACGTTGTAGTCGGGCAGGTCCTCACGATCGCGACCGCGACGGTCGGCTTCGATAAAGAAGGGCTCGGTGAGATAGTCGGTGCCGACCTTCTCGAGCACGTAGTCCTCGATGCCCTTGGGATAGCAGAAGTCCTCTTCGGTAAATTCGCCATCATCGCCCTCGATGCGCAGGCGGAAGGTCACGTTGGCGTTGACCACGGCCTGGCGGCGCATGGTCTCGCGATACCACTCGTGGGGGATGCTGATCGAGGTAAAGACCTCAAGATCGGGGCGCCACTTGATGGTGGTACCGGTGCGGTCCTCGTCGCTGGGCTCAATCTCGAGTGCCTTCTTTTTGGCGCCGACGACCTTGCCCTTCTTAAAGTGCAGGGAGTACTTGTTGCCGTCGCGCCAAACCGTGACATCCATGTACTCGGAGGCATACTGGGTCGCGCACGAACCCAAGCCGTTGGTACCGAGCGAGAAGTCGTAGTCGCCGCCCTGGTTGTTGTTGTATTTGCCGCCGGCGTAGAGCTCGCAAAAGACGAGCTCCCAGTTAAAGCGCTTCTCGGAGGGGTTCCAGTCGAGCGGGCAGCCGCGGCCGTTGTCCTCTACCTGAATGGAGTCATCGCGAAAGGCGGTAAGGGTGATGAGCTTGCCGTAGCCCTGGCGCGCCTCGTCAACGGCGTTGGACAGGATCTCGAAGGCGGCGTGTGCACAGCCATCGAGTCCGTCTGAGCCAAAGATGACGGCGGGGCGCAGGCGTACGCGCTCCTCGTCCTTGAGCTGACGAATACTGTCGTTACCATAGTTTGCGGTGTTTTTTGCCATGCTCGCTCTCTCGATGCTCCTTTGCTGCGTTTAAGTCATATAGATAGTCAAGGTAGCATAGCCCAGCCCACAGACGATTCCACCCAACACGAAATCCATCGAACAATCGTTCGGAGTTCGATGGAGATTCGTTTACTCGGACAAAACCGAGTCGGTTCTGTCCGAGTAAGTTTGAATAGTGAACCGAAGTTGTAATGTCCGCATGGCGATGACGAATATGGTTTCCATAATGACAGATATAGTTGACATCTTCTGATGGATGCAATATATTTCTGTCATGTTGCAACGGATATCTGTCCATTACTACGAAAGGAACTCCATGCCGGGCAAAAGGAACCTACGCATGAAGGCGGCGCGCGCGGCGGTTGGCCTTTCGCAAGCTGACCTGGCCGAGGCCGTGGGCGTTACGCGCCAGACCATCGGCCTGATCGAGGCGGGCGGCTACAACCCCACGCTCAATTTGTGCGTGGCAATCTGTAAAGCGCTACGCGTTACGTTGAACGACTTGTTTTGGGAAGACGAGAGCGACGTCGACCCTGACGCTCTTTAGGAGTTCGCTATGAAATTTGAAGATTTAAAACTCGTGCAAAAGTGGCGTGAATATGCCGGCCCAAAGGATGAGCGCCTGGAGGCCGAGAGCGCGAAGATCTACAAGATTGGTTTCGTGCTGCTTTCGTTTGGCATGTTGATGATCTTTTTCTACCAGTTTATAGCTCGACAGGTTGCGTGGGTTCACAGCGACGCCAGTGAAATGCCGCATGGCTTTGCAACGCCGTTCGAGACAGCCATGTATTTGTGGCTCGTTCTCGTGATGTTGATTTGCGCAGGACTGCAAACGCGGAAGGGCTATGTCGATACCAATCGTTTTGGGCAAACCGAGCATCTTCCTGTTGGATATTTCCTGCTTGTCAGCGGTCTTAGCGGCGCCGCGTTCGCTCTTGTTATTGCCGCAATGCGCTGTATCGCTGAGGCGCAGATCGTACCGCTCGAAAGCGTCTTTTGGTTGGCGAACCTGGCCACGGGCGTGTTCTGCGGTGCGACGATTTTCGCGGCCACGTTTGCTGCCCTGTGCGCAACGTTTTTCACGGCGAAAAGACGCCGTGCCAAGCTCGAGGCAGAACTCGACTCCTCTGATGACATCTAATGCGTAATGGGCTGGCTCTGGGTATTCAGAACCAGCCCATTTGATGTTCGATGAGCCGAGTCGGCGCCTCTCACAAAAGTAACTAGGAGCTAGCGAGGCCTATCCGAATTGGCCTCATTGGCGGTGCCGATCTCGAGCGCCGTGCGGCGGGCACTGTAGGCGACGAGGCCGGCGCCTGCCGCGGCGAGTGCAGCAGCGGCTGCCGTAAGGGGAGCGTTGCTGTCTTTGCGAGAAGGTGCCCCGTGGCGGTAGTGCCGTTCGAGGGTCAAAATGTCCAATTTGAGCGCGCGAAAGCGCTAGGCCCCCGGAGTGCTTTCGATACGCCGGGCAGTCTGGCCGCTAGCGCAACATGTGGGCAACCAGCTCGGCGCGAGTTCCGATACCAAGCTTGGCATACACTCCTGATAGGCGGTTTTTGACGGTGCCCGGCGATACTCCCATATGGCGTGCGATTTCGG
>URZN01000221.1 GCA_900552345.1 uncultured Collinsella sp.
AAATCGTCTACGAGAGGCTCCGATATTCTATTTTCATGACCTGGATAGCAAATAGTGATTATTGCGGGCCGATTGCCACGGCGTTCCACGCTTAGCTGCCACACCGTACCGCGCAGGGCTGCCTCGTGCTAACGGGGGCACCGGGGCATCTGGCGCCCCCGTCTTCACTGGCCTTTCTAGCCGATGCGCTTGCGCATCGACTCGTCGCCCTCGATGTGGATCACATCCGACCTGTACACGATCCTGTCAATCACGGCATCCGCAATTGCGCCCTCTCCCAACTTTGCGTGCCATCCGGCTGGCGAGAACTGGGAGCAGATGATCAAGGAGCCGGTCCTGAGCCTTGACTCGACTATCTCGAGCAGCTCTCGGGCCTGGTCGCCCCCGATCTTCTCCAGCAGCCAATCGTCTACTATCAGTACGTCGCACTTCGTGTAGCGCTTCTTCGATTTGAGCCATTCCTCGTCCTTGGATACGGTGAGCTCGTCGAGCATCTCGGGCATGCGCGTGTAGCGCACCGAGTAGAAAGCGTTGCAGGCCGCGACGCCCAGAGCGCAGGCGAGCCACGACTTGCCCGCGCCCGAGGCGCCCGTGATGACCACGTTCCTGTGCGCCTTGACCCACTCGCAGTTCGCCAGCTCGGCGATCTTCACCTTGTCGAGCTTGCGGTCGGCGTCGTAGCGGATGTCGATGACGTTGGCCTCCGGGTCGGAGAAGGCCGCCTGGCGCAGCAGGCGGGTCCGCTTGTTGATGCGTCGCGAGTCCCATTCCGCGTCCACGATCATCGCGAAGCGCTCGTCGAAGGTCATGTCGGCAACGCTCAGCATCTCCTCTTGGTCCCGATATGCCTGCGCCATCACCGACAACCTCATTCCGTACAGCTTGTCCATGGTAGTCTGGCTTGCGCTCATCGTATGTCTCCTTTGCTATCGAGGGTTGCGTAATAGTCGCTACCGCGCAGATACGCGCCGGCATCCGGGTCCTCCCCGGACAGCTCGGCGCTTTTGGCGATGATCGACTTGATGGTCTTGTAGCTCGGCCTGGGAGAATAGGAGAGCGCCTTGGCACAGGCCCGCTCGAGCTCTTGCCGTCCGTGCTTGTCGGCCAGCGCCATCACCGCCCTGCAGGATCTGTAGGACTGCTGCTCGACCGCCCTCGACGAGAGGATCGCCTCAATGGCGTCGGCGCAAGCGGGGCCGATTTCCTTTGCCCATCTGCGGAAGCGATCCCCGTTCCACTCGGAGAAGTCGCGGTGGGCGTCGGGCATGTGGTCGGGGTTCGTGGAATAGGACCCCTTCGGCCCGTGCAGCCTCTTGTGCATGGCGATGCGCTCTCCGTCGCAGACGACCCACACCGCGCTCTTGGTGGCGCAGACCTCCACCTCGCGGCGCACATAGGAGAACGGGACGGAGTACCATCCTCCGTCGAAGGCGACATGGTAGTTAAAATTGACGGTGGCGGCCTTGCGCGCGATCATCTCGTAGGGTTTGCCCGGCAGCGGGACGAGCAGTGCTTTCTCTTGGCGGAGGAATATCTCGTCCCTGCTGCCCTCGCGCTTCTGGAAGGGCCGCGCGTTGATCCGGGCGACGTTGTCCAGGAGCGCCGCGTTGAGCGCATCGAGGGATGTGAAGACGCGGTTGCGGAGAGGGGCGATCGCCTGCTGCTCTATGACCCGGACCCCCATCTCCACGGCTGCCTTGTCCCGGGGGCGCCGCGGACGGCCCGGCACGACGGCGCATCCGTAGTACTCGGCCATGCGCCTGTACTGCTCGTTGATCACGAGCTCGTCGACGGTGTGCTTCACCACTCCCTGCTTGAGGTTGTCCGGGACGAGGATCGGCGTGGTGCCGCCGAAGAAGGAGAACGCCGACACATGGGCGTCCACCCAGGACTCCTCCCTCATGTCGTAGGAGCCCTTCGCGTAGAGCTTGCCCGAGAAGGGCAGGCATGCCGCGAACACGTAGACCTTGAGCACCTCCCCCGTGTCCATATCGACGACCTCCATGGTGTCGCCGACGTAGTCCACCTGCATCTGCTCGGCGGGCTTGTGGGCGATGCGCATGGCGGTCTTGCGAGACATCGCCCACTTGCGGTGCCTCTCGCAGAACGCCGAGTACATGTAGGGGGATCTGCCTTGGCTGACCGCAGACTCGCAGTACTCGGACCACAGAAGCATCATCGTCACGCCCGGACGGGACATCTCGGCGTCAACATGATCGTGGTCGATCGGCGCCTTGTCGGGATCGGCCTTGGATTTGGGAGGATAGATCACCTCCCTGATGGCGCGATCCCCCATCTCCTCAGGCAGGGGCCATTCGATCCCAGCCGCCTTCGCTCGGCCGGTGACGGCCCTGACGGTGGCGGTGGAACATCGGCACGAGAAAGCGATGTTGCGGATGCTGACCCCCATGGCGTGAAGCCTGAGGATCTCTCTGTACTTGACCATTTTCTTCTCCTGTTCTCTCGATGGCCAGCAGGTGCCTTTTGCACCACATTGGGATTGTGCAGGAAAAGAAAGGACGCCTCCGTCTGAAGACGCCCTTAAACGCGGCAAGCCGGGCAGCTAGCGCGTGGCAGCGCAACGCGGAACGCCGCAGCAGCGCAGTCTGGAACGGCGTAGCATCTCAGCCGCAATAATCAATGCTGAATTCCAAACGAAAGTTTGTAAAAAAACCTCGTCTGCACAGTTGGAATAGCGGCACATTCGCATTATCTCCTCCGAATGGTTCACAACATCACAAGCCAGCCCGTCGGGAATGCTAAACCACTGTGACCCCTTTTTAATCTCGATCCCAGCTGGAATTCTATCGATCCTCAAAAAGCCTTGCAGCTTTTCCAACGCAACATCCAAAGCGAACTTCGCATTCTCTGACAACGACCGATGCCTTCCCCTCCTTCCTACGAATGGGTGATAGAGAGCCACTCGGTCTCGTTCCGCTTTGCTAACAAAGTTGTCAAACGCGAGGAATATTTCGCCGGCATGAACATCGAAAAAGCTATGAATTAGCTCTTGCGTATACAGGGGGAGATCGGCTCCCGAAAGCAGATGATAGAACTCATAAGCTTGCTTGTTCACTGCGGCTGTCAGCAATTTCAGCTCGCACGCAACCAGCGAAGAGTGCCCCCATCTTACAGCGTCTCTTTCAACAAAAAACAGGTTCGAGTGGCAAACCTGTTCGGAAAAGGCGCTGAGATCTATGGCGAGACGGGAGTCGAGATGCAAGTAAATATCATTCCGGGGATCATCGAGCAAGCTAAGTAGGATTTCAAGCTGACGAGGCTTGTCGTGTGCCATGATCAGATACGCATGCTTATGTTCAGCCGCCTCACACGTCATCTTCTCACCCCATTCATTTTTATTTCGCGATGGTGTCTTTTGCGCCATCGCCCGATATAGGAGCTTTGATCGAGCTCCTATTCCTATACTGTAATCTGGTCGGATTCATTGCAAGCGTAACTACGCCGCTATCGTCTTCCGATCTTTC
>URZN01000222.1 GCA_900552345.1 uncultured Collinsella sp.
AGGCGGTCGATATGGCGACCTTTGCACTCTATATTTCGCTGTTCTGCACGCCGCTTGAGACGCTCGTCAATTCGGCCGAAACGTATCAGAAGGCTATCGCCGGCTTTAAACGTATGGACGAGGTGCTCTCGACCGCGCCGGATATCCAGGACAAGCCGGGCGCTACGGATCTGCAGGTGACTGCTGGCGCCGTGGAGTATCACGACGTGTGCTTTAACTACGAGGATGTCGAGCTGGGCGAGGGCTATGCCGACGAGCGTCCCGTTATCGACCATATGGACCTGTCCATCAAGCCCGGGCAGACCATCGCTTTGGTTGGCCCTTCGGGCGGCGGCAAGTCCACGACCTGTTCGCTGCTGCCGCGCTTTTATGACGTGGCTACCGGATCCATTAGCATCGACGGTCAGGACGTGCGCGATGTGACGCAGCAGAGCCTGCGCCGCGCCATCGGCCTGGTGCAGCAGGATGTCTATCTGTTTGACGGCACGATTGGCGAGAACATCGCCTACGGCAAGCCGGGCGCTACGGCAGAAGAGATCGCCGAGGCCGCCCGTCGCGCCAACATCGATGCCTTTATCGAGTCGCTTCCGCAGGGCTACGACACCGTGGTGGGCGAGCGCGGCAGCCGTCTTTCGGGCGGACAGAAGCAGCGCGTTGCCATCGCGCGCGTGTTTCTCAAGAACCCCAAGATCCTGATTTTGGACGAGGCGACGAGTGCTTTGGATAACGAGAGCGAGGAGGCGGTGCAGGAGTCACTCGAAGAGCTGGCACGCGGCCGCACCACGATTATCATCGCCCACCGTCTTTCGACCATTAAGCATGCCGATGAGATTGCGACCGTTGAGCATGGTCGCGTTATGGAGCGTGGCACGCACGAGGAGCTTCTCGCCCGTGGCGGCACCTATGCCCGTTACTATCGAATGCAGTTCGAAGGTGCGCGTGCGCACGAGCTCGACTGATTGATATGACAGGAAGTTTATGGCTGACAAGAACCCTTTGACTCCGGAAGAAGTGACGGAGTTATTCTCCGAAATCGATGCATCCGGCGTCTTGGATCCCACGCTCGCCAAAAAGCGTACCGAGCGCATGCGTGAGAAGGAGGCTGCGGCCAAGCGCGGTGACAAAGCGGCGCTAGCGCAGCTGCGCAGCGAGGACCGCGCGAGCCAGGCAAAACATATCGACCCGCTGTCCGAGGACGATCCTTCGGGCTCGCAGGTGAGCCATACCATTACGAAGACCGCGATGGCCGTGGTCATCGGTATTTTGGTGCTGATCGTGGGCATGCAGATTGGCTACGGCGTGATGCGTCGTCTGAACACCGCCAACCTGTCCGAGAGCGTTTCGGTCGATACCGTTTCGACGGCGCTGAAGGGCGGCCTTGAGTGGGGCAACGGCTTTACGCAGTTCCCGCTCGACTTTACCGTCGATGAAGCCGATGAGCGTACGGGCACGGTCGAGGTGACGGTGTTGGACACATCGTCTGCCAACGAGCTCGAGCTGCTGTCCAACGGGCAGATCCAGGCCGCGGCGCTTGCGACCAACGCGCTGCTCAACGATAAGATCGACCGCGTGGTGTATAACGTTCACGCCTATATCGACGAGGATAGCAACATTCAGCACGATTCCTTCTTTGGCATGTTCCCCGCGCGGGGCCACCAGAGCGCCATTTTGACGTTCGTGTGGACCAAGAGCTCATCCAACGCCACGAGTATCGACTGGAAGATGCGCATCGTGAGTATGGATGACACCATCGCCGAGCGCATTCAGAAGCAGGTGAACTCGGTGTCGTCGTTGATTGAGGATCCGGTGGTGAGCCAGACCAAGATTGACGAGGAAAAGGCCGAGCGTGACCTGGAGCATCGTCTGCATGGCCGCGAGATTTTCCGCGGCGGCAAGCCCGATCGCACACCGTCCGAACTGCTGGAACAGGACAAGAAAAAGTAAGACGCCATCATCCCGCGTGAGCCACAAGCCCCGCGGGATGATTTTTTAATCCCCGTCCCAGAGAAATCATTATGCATAGAAAGTCATAATTATCATTTCGTAAACATTTCGATGAAATTAACGCCATGAGGCATGCTTGCGGTTACAATACCGCGAGGCCTAACTACACACCTTTAAGCCGGTCCCGTGAGACCGGGAAGGAGAATTATGGCGAACAACCATACCGCGGGCGCTGCCGCCCGCACCTTCGCGCCCAGCGAGCTTTGCCAGCGTATGCTGGCCAAAACCAGCAAGGGCACCTGCGGTCCCTGCATCCTGTATCTTGAGGATGGGACCATTTTTTATGGACGTGCATGCGGCGCCGAGGGCACCGCGACCGGCGAAGTCTGCTTCAACACCTCACTCGAGGGCTACTTTGAGGTCATGACCGACCCGAGTTATGCCGGCCAAATCGTAACCATGACCTATCCGCAGATCGGCAACTACGGTATCGACGAGACCGACGTCCAGTCGGCCTTCCCCGGCGACGCCGTGCGCCCTGCGAGCGCTCCGGCTATGCGCGGCATGATCGTTCGCGACATGTGCACCACGCCTTCTAACTGGCGCTCGGCCGTCAGCGTGCCGGAGTATCTGCGCGCCCACGGCATCGTCGCTATCGAGGGCGTCGACACCCGCGCTCTGGTGCGCCATCTGCGCGACAATGGTTCCAAGATGGGCATTATCTCGACCGAGATCTTCGACGTCGACGAGCTTGCCGAGCGTCTGGCCGCAGCGCCCACGCTGGTAGGCGAGAACCTGGTCAAGACCGTAAGTTGCCCCGCGCCTCACGAGTTTGCCGCCGTCGACCTGCCTGCCACGCATGACTTTGCGCTTTCGGCTGCCGCTCCTGCCCGTCACAAAGTGGTCGCCTACGACTGCGGTGTGAAGCGCGGCATTCTGGAGGGGCTGGTCCGCGCCGGCTGCGACCTTACCGTCGTGCCGTGGGACACGCCCGCGAGTGAGGTGATCGACATGAATCCCGACGGCGTCTTTTTGTCCAATGGCCCCGGCGACCCCGACGCCGTGGTGGAGACCTACGAGCAGGTGCAGCAGCTGATCGGCAAGGTGCCGGTCTTTGGTATTTGTCTTGGTCACCAGATGATCAGCCTGGCCTGCGGCGCCCAGATGGAAAAGCTTAAGTTCGGTCACCGCGGTGGCAACCAGCCGGTTATGAACCTGGTAAGCCGCCGTGTGGAGATCACCGCGCAAAACCATGGCTTTGGCCTGCTGTTCCCCAGCTTGGGCAAGCTTGTCCCCGAGCTTTCCGGCGGCGAGACCGAGCATGCGGCCGATGGAGATCTGCGCGTCTGGGTGCGCCGCGGAATCGCGCCGGTCGTGATGAACGAGCGCTTTGGCCGCATTCGCCTAACACATGTGAACCTCAACGACGGCACCGCCGAGGGCATCCAGCTGCTCGACGCCCCGTGCTTCTCGGTCCAGTACCACCCCGAGGCCTCGCCTGGTCCCACCGATGCCCACTATCTCTTTACCGCC
>URZN01000223.1 GCA_900552345.1 uncultured Collinsella sp.
TGCCGATGGAAAGTACTTGCTTGTAGGCGGACTTGCGCGACATTGAGGCTCCTGGCTAGATGGTTGGGAATCTACCAGTCTAGCAGGAGCTAGCAGGGGCCGTTCTATCGAACAAATACTTAAGATTTGTGACAAACGCTACGGATTCATTTGCCTCATATGGAGCTGCGGCGGCTGTGTATATGAAGCTATTCGG
Organism: uncultured Collinsella sp.; assembly: GCA_900552345.1. Lineage (GTDB taxonomy): Bacteria > Actinomycetota > Coriobacteriia > Coriobacteriales > Coriobacteriaceae > Collinsella. The sequence continues at coordinate 197 of URZN01000223.1, forward strand.
CGCTTCCCCAGATAATACCTGCCAAAATAAACCTGTCCCTTTTTGGCAGGTCAGAGCAGGTACGCCGTTTGTAAAACGGCGTAACCTAAAGGTTCATGTTGCCGTGGATGTAGGGGGTGACCTCGGGGGAGATGTGGCCGCAGCCCAGCTCGCGCAGCGCGGACTCGATAGCGGCGGGCAGTGGGGCCTTGCCCTCGGCATCGACGGCGCCGCCGCCGAGGGCGGCAATCTTGGCGACATCTGCGGGGGCGGCCTCGATGTGCATACAGCCGCCGACCAAGCGCGCGCGAACCTGCGTCAGACCAAGTTCGTGCAGGTAGTCCTCGCAGGCGCGGATTAAATCGACCTTCTCGCGCGTAAGCTCCTCGCCCGTGGGGACGCGCGTGGCAAGACAGGCTCCCGCCGGCAGGTTCCAAACGGGATAGCCCCATGCGCGCAGCAGCTCGCGCTCTTCGTCCTTGGTAAAGCCGACCTCCATAAGAGGGGAGCGTACGCCGATCTCTTCTGCCGCGCGCATGCCAGGGCGGTAGTCACCGCGATCGCTTGCATTGCTGCCATCGATGACGGTGGGAAAGCCGAGTGACTTGGCGTGGTTGACGATAGCGGTAAAGCCGGCGTGCTTACAGTGGTAGCAGCGATTAGCATCGTTGCAGGCTACTTGGGGGAGCTGCAACTGATCGACCGAAAGATTGAGCACGGGGAGCTTAAAATGTGGCTCCTCATTGGCTTGCCCGTCAACGGATCGCTCAAACGAAGCCTGCTCGGGCGTGCCGATGAGCGGCGTGGTGAGGTGGACGAGAAGCGTGCTAGCAGGCATGATGCGGGCGCAGACCGCGGCCAAAAAGCTGCTGTCGACGCCGCCGGAAAAGCCGATGGCGACGCGTCCGTATGCCAAAAGCAGCTGCTCGAGCTCTGCGAGTTTGTCCTGAAGCTCCTTTGCAGGTGCGGTGGTGTCTGAAAACATGAATCGATCCTTACCAATATGTACTCGGTCAAAAACTATAATCCTACCGGACTGCTTGTCATAATACTTCTACCTATGTAACGAAAGTGCAATATGGTATATACGTTATATACAAGTTGCCAAATGCGGTAGAGTTGCGGTAATGCAATAGCGAGAGCCGATGGGGGACCGATATGATCAAGGCTGTTATTTTTGACATGGACGGAACGCTGGTCGATACCGAGCGTTTGGGCATTAAGGCATGGAAGGCGGGTGCCGCCGAGCTGGGGGTCGCGATTGATGAAGCGCTGATCCATCAGTTTATCGGTCGCACGCTGCCCGATGTCATGGACATCCTCGATAAGCATTACGGCAGCCATGAAACCACCGAGGCGATCTATCGTCGCCACAAGGAGATTCGCGATGAGATGGTCAAGACCGAACTGGAGCTTAAGGCTGGCGCCGCCGAGTGCATAGACGAGCTGCTGGCTGCGGGCTATCACGTGGGCCTTGCGACGTCGTCGCGCCATGTCACGGCCGAGCGCAACCTTAAGATGGTCGGCCTCTTTGACAAGTTTGAAACGGTGACCTGTGGCGAGGACGTCGTGCACGGCAAGCCAGACCCCGAGATGTATCTGCTCGCCTGCGAGCGCGCGGGCTTTGCCCCCGAGGAGTGCGCCGTGGTCGAGGATTCGCGCAACGGCTGCATCTCGGGCATCACGGCCGGCTGCCATGTCTTTGCCGTCCCCGATATCGTGCCGCTGCCGCAGGATGTGGTGGATGGCTGCGAGGCCGTGCTCGATTCGCTGTTCGATCTGGCGGCGGCGGTCAAGGCCGTGCACTAGGCAATTGCGGCGTTGAAGCGAGCAATTGGCCGTCCTTGCGCCTAAGCAAAAGAGGTCCGGCAATGGTCGGGCCTCTTTTGCTTAAACGGCATTTTGGCATACTGGCCGACGTGCTATAGATACGCGCCCAGGTTGATGGCGGTGGCTTCGGCGTGGTTGCTTGCCTGGGTGCTGGCGCGCTCGAGGAGGAACGGCCGCACGAGTTCTTGGCGGTTGATATCCTCCGCGGTGGTGACTGCGGTGACGGTGCGCGCTGCAGAGCCGACGCGGATATGCTTGGTCTTTACCGGGGCTTTGTTCTCAATCTGCTCCATCAGCAACTGAACGCCCTTGCGGCCAATTTCGTAACCCGGCGGTGCCACCGTGGTGAGGGGGACCGAACCGCTCCAAGCGAGTGGATTGCCGTCGCATCCGGCCACGCGAACCTGCTCGGGGACGGAGATGCCTTTGTCGACCAATGCCGAGATAACGCCCGAGGCTAACACATCGGTCAGGCCGACGACAAAATCGGGGCGTTCGTCGGCAGGGCGCCCGGCAATCTGAGCGCCAATGCTGTAGCCGTCGGCTGCGGTATTCCACTCTCCGGCGTCAATGACTTCAATTTTGATATCGGGATGCAGGGCGAGGGCCTTGTGAATGCCAAGTACGCGCAGGGTGAGCTGCATGAATGCCGCTCTGCCCACAACGGTGATATGGCGCGCGCCGCGGGCGACGGCGAGCTCGGCGATAATGCGCCCCTGCGCCTCGTTGTCGGCAGCCACGTAATAACCGGGCTCGGAGCAGTGGATGTCCAGATGGACGATCGGCACGGGCATCTTGGTCGTTGCGGGGCGCCAGTCGGGGGACGCCATGGGCTGAACCATGACACCGGACATCTGTGTGCCCATAAAGTAGCGCAGGTAATGGTCCTGGAGAATATCGTCGTTATCGGCGTTGGCGATGAGCAGGTCGTAACCGTGCTTGCGGGCCTCGTTGTGGGCGCCGCTGGCAATTTGGAGCGAAAAACCGTGGTCGAGACGGGGAAGGACCAGGCCAAAGGACTTGGTGGTGCCGCCCGCGAGCTGACGGGCGCTTTGGTTGGGCAGGTAGCCAAGGCGATTGATGGTCTCGTTGATGAGCTTAAGGGTCTCGGGGCGCAGCTTTTCGGGGTGGTTGAGCGCGTTGGAAACCGTGCCCAGCGAAACCCCGGCCTCGCGCGCGACGTCGCTGATTTTAACCTTTGCCATAGCGGCCCCTTTGATGCGTTTCAAGTACAAGCCAGATTGTAGCATCGCCCGCCCCTAGGGTGTCAAAACCTGCCAATTAGGGACAGGTTTATTTTGGCAGGTTTTATCTGGGAAAACGCCGTTACCAGCGCGACCACCACGAAGGGGACAGGCACTTTTGTGGCGGTTTGGACCGGCTGGACGTGTGTGTATCGAGTGGTATCCAAGTTAAGATACCACTTCTGGTATATCAGCTTGCGCTTGCGTGAGTACAATACTC
>URZN01000224.1 GCA_900552345.1 uncultured Collinsella sp.
AACGCCATATCTCCGAGCACGGCAAGGAATACCTGGACCAGCTGGACCTGCAGTAGCAGCAAATCGACAACGACGGCCTATAAGAAGTTCAAGAGGATATCGTGGCAAAGAAGAAGACGAAGAACCAGCCAAAGAAAAAGCAGGTTAACGCCGAGAACGTCATCGGCCTGCACTCCGAGGTCACCGACCAGCCGATCACGCAGACGCTCGAGGTCAACTACATGCCCTACGCCATGAGCGTCAACGTCTCGCGTGCGTTCCCCGAGATCGACGGCTTTAAGCCCTCGCACCGCAAGCTGCTCTACACCATGTACAAGATGGGTCTGCTCAAGGGCGAGCGCCAGAAGAGCGCCAACATCGTGGGCCAGACCATGAAGCTCAACCCGCACGGCGACGCCGCCATCTACGAGACGATGGTGCGCCTGGCGACGGGCAACGAAGCGCTGCTTGCGCCCTTCGTGGAGTCGAAGGGCAACTTTGGTAAGTACTATTCGGGCGACCTGAGCTACGCTGCCTCGCGTTATACCGAGGCCAAGCTCTCCCCCATCAGCGCCGAGATCTTCAAGGACATCGACAAGGACCCGGTCGACTTCGTCGACAGCTACGACGGTGCCATGAAGGAGCCGCGTTTGCTGCCCACCACGTTCCCCAACATCCTTGTCTCGGCCAACAAGGGCATCGGCGTCGCCATGGCGTCCGACATCTGCGGCTTCAACCTCAATGAGGTCTGCACCGCCACGATGCACTACCTGCAGGATCCCGACTGCGACCTGCTCGAGTACATGCCCATGCCCGACTTCTCGACCGGCGGCGAGATTATCTACCGCCGCGAGGAGATGGAGAAGATCGTCGAGACCGGCCTGGGCAGCTTCCAGGTCCGCTCCCGCTGGCGCTGGATTCCCGAAGAGCGCATCATCGAGGTCTACGAGATCCCCTACACCACCAAGACCGATGTCATCATCGAGCGCATCGTCAAGCTCTCCAAAGAGGGCAAGGTCAAGGAAATCGCTGACATCCGCGACGAGACCGACCTTTCGGGTCTGCGCATCGCTATCGACCTTAAGCGCGGCGTCGACCCCGACAAGCTCATGGCGAAGCTTTATCGCTCGACCACGCTGCAGGATTCGTTCTCGTGCAACTTCAATGTGCTGGTCGACGGCTATCCCCGTGTTATGGGCGTGCGCCAGATCCTGCACGAGTGGGTCAAATGGCGTATTGAGTCCACGCGTCGCCGCATTAACTTTGACCTAGGCAAAAAGTCCGAGCGTCTGCACCTGCTGCACGGCCTTGAGGCGATCTTGCTCGACATCGACAAGGCGATTGCCATCATCCGTGGCACCAAGCTCGAAGCCGAGGTCGTGCCCAACCTTATGAAGGGTTTCGACATCGACGGGACCCAGGCCGAGTTTGTTGCCGAGCTTAAGCTCCGCAACATCAACGAGGAGTACATCCTCAACCGCACCAAGGACATCGCTAAGCTCGAGGGTGAGATTGCCGAGCTTGAGGAGATTCTCTCCAGCGAGGAGAACATCAAGAAGGTCATCAGCAACGAGCTGGCCGCAGTCAACAAGAAGTACGTGATGCCGCGCCGCACGGGCAGGATTGAGCCCCATGAGGTTATCGAGGTAAGCTTGGAGCCCGAGGTCGAGGAGTACCCGGTCACCATCATGCTCTCGCGCGATGGCTACCTCAAGAAGATGACGGACCGCGTACTCAAGAAGGCGACCACGCTCAAGTACAAGGACGGCGACAAACCCTTTATCGAGTTCCCGTCCTCCAACACCCACGAGCTGCTGGTCTTTACCAACAAGAGCCAGGTGTACAAGTGCAAGGTTGCGGCGTTTGAGGACACCAAGTCGGCCCAGCTGGGCTCGTACCTGCCCACCGATCTTGAGATGGAACCCGACGAGAGCGTCATCTGGGTCATCGACCCCGAGGACTATAAAGCCGACGTGCTGTTTGTCTTTGAAAACGGCCGCGTGGTGCGCGTCGCACTTGCCGGATACGTCACCAAGACCAACCGCAAACGCCTCAAGAACGCCATCTACGGTGGCAGCAAGCTACTGTATGCCCAGGTGCTCAAGGAAGATCGCGACATCGCGCTGGTCTCGAGCGACTATCGCCTGATGAACTTTAACACGTCGCTGCTCAAGACCAAGACGACCACCAACACGCAAGGCGTCCAGGCCTTTACGGCCAAGAAGGGCCGCTCGGTCACCACCGTCGGCACGACCGAGGAAATCCTTGGCACCGGCGTCTCCGCCGAAAAGTTCACCACGCAGAGCCTCCCCTCCGCCGGCGCCCTCATGAAAGAAAACGACATGCCGAGCTTGTTTGACTAACAGCCGACCGGCCGGTTCCGATAGCCTAGTTCCCTTGCAACGCAACAAGGCCCGAATGGTTCTAATGAACCTTTCGGGCCTTGTTCGTTATTAGAAATGCGCGCTAGGCGAGCTTGCGAGCGAGCTCTCGCACCTCTTCCAGCTTGGGCGACGATGCCATGCTGTCGCGCTCGGTCATGCCGCTGATGGTGACAATGCCCTGGTCCTCCCACTTGCAGTACGCGCAGGTTGACTTGTACATGGCGATCGCCGCATCATAGACGCCCTCGCTGTGGCTATCGAGCAGAAGGGCCGTCTTGGTGAACGGGAAGCCCGTAGCACCGAAGGCGTACAGGCGATCGATGGCGGCCTTCTCCTGCGCAGTGATATCAAACCAGTAGATAGGCGAAGCGAAGACAACCATGTCGGCGCCTTTCAGCGACTCGATCACGTCGGCCATGTCATCCTTCTGCACGCAGACGCCCTCATGGGCGAAGCAGTACTGGCATCCCAAACAACCAGCAATCTTTTTGCCGGCAACGCGGATGACCTCGACCGTATGGCCGACCTCGCACGCGGTCTCGGCAAACGCCTCGACCATGGTGTCGGTATTGGCGCCCTTGCGCGGGCTACCACTCAACACAACGATATTCATAGAAATCTCCCTCCTTCATGCCGCAGGCGCACGGCATATTATTTTGTTTTAACCAAAACGTATGGGGTTATTCAATCGCCTCGTTTCAGCTACTCCCACTCTTTAGAAGAATCGTTGCTGGAGACTTGGCATTAAATCAAGGCACGCCTTATTTCAGATATTCCTCAAAGAATGCCTTCAGCTTTTCAAACGGAATGATGTCCATCTGATCGTAAAGGTCGGTGTGGCTGGCACCAGGGATAATGAGCAATTCCTTGTTGTCCCCAGTCAGCTTGTTGTACGCGGTTTCGCTGAAATAGCGGGAGTGCGCCTTCTCGCCATGCACCAGCCGCACGGCAGAGCGGATCTCGCCGGCGTACTGCAAGATCGGCATATTCAAAAACGACAGCGAAGATGTCACATTCCAACCGCCATTGGAGCCCAGGCTGCGGGGATGGTAACCTCGCGGAGTCTTGTAGTAGGCCTGTCTCTTATACACATCTC
>URZN01000225.1 GCA_900552345.1 uncultured Collinsella sp.
TTAGTCCGAAGAATAGGGTTGCCGTAAAGTAAAGGGCGGAAATGCAGTCTATGGCAAGCGAAACGAGTTCCTTGGGCGGTTTCAGCAAAAGGTCGCTAGCAAAGAGTAATGCAAGCAGGGTAAAGCCGATTGTGTCCAAGTATCTCGATTGATTTTGCGACAGCATGGCAACTTCCTTTCAGAACATGCAAGTGAAAAGTCGGTACGATGTCATTGCGGTTGCAAAAAAGCCGCCGCTAGGACCGGTTGCCACGAGACCGGCGTTAACTTCAGCGGTGCCAGCAAGGTAGGGATTGCGCAGGCAAGCCTCCTCCTTCGCGTTCAGCTTGACCTTGTGAGGGACGGGGCGGTTATTTGCAGATCCGTGAAAATCGCACCACGCCTTGGAATATGAATCCGTGCAGCGTCCGCGATCAAAAAGGGATATATCGTAATTTTCGTCGTAGTTGTCTCCGACGTTGATCTCGCTGCTCTCGGCGGGAGATCCCTCGTCGGCATAGGCTGCCGCAACGGGCACAAATGGTGTCATGACAAGGGAGAGGCAAAGAGCTGCTGAGACGATGGAGGGCAGGCATTTCTTCATGGCTGGCTCCTGAATCTGGCCTTTGATAGTTACTCGATGTCGCCTACTTCCGCTTTATATCCGTTGTATTCGGCGTATTTCTTTAATAAGGCAAGAGGTTCTTCCTCTCCTTCGGATAAGCCGATGATGTTTCCTTGATCATCCAGTATGAATACGGACGGAATATGCTCAAGTTCATATTGGTCATACACGGCCTTATCTTAATCTATGTATATGGGAAAGTCTCCTTCATGGACCGAGGCTTCTTCAATTGTACTGTCCTCGGAAACAGTGAAAAGGTTCTTCCTTAAGGCTGCGAAATTATCAAGTTGTTGCATATCTTCTATGAGAGATTCGCAGTGCTGACACCACGATGCCCAGATACCGCATCATCGGTATTAACCATGACGACCTCGCCGACGGTAGCGGCAAGGCGGGGCTGACGTTTGAGACGACCTACGATGTCCTATACAAACACATCTGGAACGACACAAAGACCAATGTCGGCGGTTGGAGGTCCTCTAAGCTCCGCGCCCGCCTGAACTCCGGTGACCTCCGGGTGCTCCTGCCGGCCGAGCTCCGGTCCAAGGCGAAGGCCGTCACGAAGATGACGGACAACGAGGGCGGCGGTAGCGCCGGCACTCCGACGGCAACGAATGACAAGGTCTTCATCCTCTCGACGACCGAGATTTACGGAGACCTCCAGTCTGACGGCGCCCAGTACGAGTACTATGCGACGTCGAGGTATTCTGGACCTGAGATTGTGTGCTATTTCAGCACTCGTTCCGTGTCTCCGAGTGACTCAACGGACTTTATCTATGTTGACCCTTTCGGTCGCTGGAGCAGCGGTAGTGCCAACAGTGCCGGCAACGTGTTTCCCGCTTGGTGCTTCTAGATTTTCTAGTGCAAGGCCCGCGCGACTCTGCGCGGGCCTATCTTTTGGCAAGTGTACGAACGGTTTAGGTTCGCGGCACAGGTATTCGGGTTGAGGAGAAATAGGGTCATACAGCGGCTCTCAGAGCGCCTGCCGCACTCCCCCGCCATCACCTCTGCGGCGTCCTCGTATAGAGCCCATTCCGGTTGGCATTTCGTTGCAACAGCCCACTTGTCCACCTATCAAGTGAACTACTGGAATAAATACAGCGACACGCTTGTTCTTTACAGTCGCTATATCTGCGTAAATCGCCGCGATAAATACAGCCCGTACTCGGCTGTATACCAGCTACGCGTATGTAGATTCACATCGCGTTAATAAATCGGCTCAAGCTAGTGCAACACGCGCAATTAGCCGCAAAAGGCGATTATCGCGTAGGTAGATTATTGGCACCCTGTTGCTTAATCAAAATTAAGCAATTGCTTAAAACAAAAAAGGTCAGGCACTAGGTGCCTGACCTGCAAACTTCTGGTCGGGACGACTGGATTCGAACCAGCGACCCCTTGACCCCCAGTCAAGTGCGCTACCAAGCTGCGCCACGTCCCGAAGCTTTTGTTTGTTGCTCTGCTCTCGCTCGCAACAGGGAGTATATTAACCCGAAACTTTGGACTTGTGCAAGAACTTTTTTAATTATTTTTGAGCAAGTCCAAAATTGTATCTGCGAGCTGGGGTTTTGTTAGCACAGGAAGTTCCTGCGTCCCTGCTGTTCTTACAATCCAGGCCTTATTGGTGTCAGTTCCAAAGCCCGAATCGGCGCGCGAGACATCGTTGGCGATGATCGCATCGCAGCCCTTACGGGTCAATTTATGCTCGGCGTACTCCACGACGTTATCGGTCTCGGCTGCAAATCCGATCACATGGCGCTCGCCCTTCTGGCGGGAGAGCTCAGCCAAAATATCAACGGTCTCGACGAGCTCGATGCAATCGAGGCGTTCTTTAGCCTTTTTGAGCTTGTGGTCCGCAGGGGATACGGGAGTGTAGTCTGCGACAGCGGCCGCGCAAATGGCCGCATCGGCCGTCTGAAAGGCGTTTAACGCCGCCTGCAGCATCTCTGCGGCGGTCTGCACGCGCACGCACTCCACGCCGCAGGGAACATCGAGCGACGTCGGTCCCAGCACAAGCGTGACCTCGGCACCGCGGCTAGCAGCCTCCCCCGCCAGGGCGATGCCCATCTTGCCCGACGACCGATTGCCGATAAAACGCACCGGATCGATTGGCTCATGCGTGGGGCCGGCGGTGATCACGATGCGCTTGCCCGCCAGGTCTTGCGGCACGGGATTGAGCACCTCGCAGATGGCTTCGACAATGTCCCCGGGCTCGCTCATGCGTCCCGTGTCCACGTCGCCGCAGGCAAGGTAGCCGCTGCCGGGTCCCACCACATGGACGCCACGGTCGCGCAAAGTGGTCATGTTGGTCTGCGTCGCCGGTGCCTTCCACATGCCGTTGTTCATAGCGGGCGCGATCACGATGGGTCGCGGCGTCGCAAGCAGCATGGTGGAAATGAGGTCATCGGCGATGCCGTTGGCCATCTTGGCGATGATATTGGCCGTCGCGGGCGCCACGACCACCAGATCGGGCTCCTGCGCCAGCGAAATGTGGTGGATGGGGTCGGAGGGATCGTCGAATAGACCCACGGCAACGGGCTCGTTGGTGAGCGCACGGAAGGTGAGCGGGCCCACAAACTCGGTGGCATGCTCGCTCATAACGACCTTGACGCGCGCGCCGCGCTTTTGCAGCAGGCGCACGATATTGCACGACTTATAGGCGGCGATCCCGCCGGTAATGCCCAGCAGGATCGTTTTTCCCTCAAGTTGCATTGAATTGTTGGGTGCCACCGTCATCATTTTAAGCTTCCTTGCTGGGGAGCACGAGAAGGCGGTGGCAATACGGGCAGTGCGTAATCTCACTACCGTCGTGGTTGAGGTCGCTCATGGACGATGCCTGCAGCGCGGTATGGCAG
>URZN01000226.1 GCA_900552345.1 uncultured Collinsella sp.
GGAGATGTGTATAAGAGACAGATGTAGGTCACGCCGCCATCTTGGATATAGACGCCGTCCCCACCTCCGGCTTTTGCGTATTCCGGATTGTAGTTAACGGTGCGCATCAGTTTGCCATCAGATGAATACAGCTTCAGCGTTGTATGGTAGCCACCGTTCACAAAACCACGTCGGCGCTCATAGGCATCCCAACCGTCCCAGCGTTTGAACGAACGCCCGTTTAGCAAGTCCAGCGCCTGTCGGGACAACTTCTCGTCCTTGGTATAGCGAGACGAGCCAAGTTCAATCATGGGGTAGTTGCTTATACTTAAAATGCCCGGCGTTTCCTCGATATCGAGCGTTATCTCATCGGGCTTTGTAACGTCCGAAATCATTTGCCCGGGCATCGATGCAACAAGGGACGCCATCTCGACCGTCTGCTCAACCCCACTCGGCCCATAGAAGATAAGCGAGCCAAATAGGACCACGCCCGCAGCAGCGACGACGCAAGCCACCAACAGCAACAAAACAGAAGTGCAACGCTTCATCTTCAACTCCACAAACGAGAGTGTTTTGAGCTCACTTTAAAGCGCCAACTTCATACTGTCAATTCTAGATAGCATATGAACAAAGGCGCACTCCCCCATAGAGGAGAGTTGCAACCTCGATTTTAGCGTCCCTCAAGGCCCAACGAGAACGTCGCGGTAGCCCCGGCCACACCTTTCCCTCGGGCGACCCTCGCGAAGCGCGTGAGCACGAGGGGAAGGCGTGTCCAGGGCGCACGGCAACGTTACTCGGCAGCGGCCTTGAACTTGTTGTAGTTGATCAGGCAGCCGGCCTTGACGATGGCACGCTCCTCGGCCGTCATATCGGCAATGTAAAGCTCAATCTGCTCAACCGTGCCGTCGGCGCGCACAACGTAGGCGGCGATGCCCCTCAGATCGCCGTCGAGCGCGGCGCGGATACCCGGCACAAAGACGTAGTCGCCCACCTCAAAGTTGGGCTCGGCCTCCATCTGGAAGGGCACCATGCCCCAGTTCATCACGTTGGAGCGATAGCGCTTGGTGGCGTACTCGTGGACGATGTTTGCCAGGCCGCCGATGACGCGCTGGCAGCTCGCGGCCTGCTCGCGGGCAGAACCGTCGCCGGGCTTCTTGGCATAGAGCATGGAGCCGTACTCGGTCGCCTTGGCATCGGCCGCGACGCCGGCGCCGGCCAGTGCCTCAAACGCGCCGGCAAGCTCGGCATCGAGCGCCGCCAAGTCGCCTGCTGCCTCGCCGGCAACGCGGCGCTTTTCCACCGCGTCGACCTCCTTGGAACGACCCACGTAGGCCGGATCGCGGCGGCTGAGAGTAAACTCGGCCAGGCCCAGCGGGTTGGAGCGGAAGGAGCTCGTCTCGCCCGAGGGAATGAGCTCGTCAGTCGTGGTGACCGGGTCCATGATCTTGGAGCACACCTTGAGCAGGATATCGTCGCCGAGAGGCTCCATCGCGGGCCACGGCTTGATGTTGGGACCCTCGACCAGCTCGTCGGCAGGCTCCGCCTTGCCAAAGCCCCAGTACACGCGCTTTTTGTACGGCGCGTCGTCAAAGGTGTACTCGCAGGCCTCGTCCCAAGTCTCCTCGGGCAGGTCGGTCGCCGGCGTCAGGACGCCGCCGTTGGCAGCCGTCGCCGCAATGGAGCGGGCGTCCATCAGGGCTACGGCGCTCAGCTGGCCATTACCCGGCTTGGAACCCTCGCGGTTGGGGAAATTGCGCGTGGTGTGGCGAATCGAAAGACCGTTGTTGGCAGGCGTGTCGCCAGCGCCGAAGCACGGGCCGCAGAATGCCGTGCGCACAATCGCGCCGGCCTCCATAAGGTCGTAGATGTAGCCGCGGCGTGTAAGCTCGAGCGCCACGGGCTGGCTCGTGGGGTAGACCGACAGCGAGAACTCGCCGCAGCCGGTGTTGGCGCCCTTGAGCACGCGGGCAGCCTGGACCACGGAGTCGTAGTTGCCGCCCGAGCAGCCGGCGATAACGCCCTGCTGCACGTGCAGCTTGCCATCGACGATCTTGTCGAGCAGGCTAAAGTGCGTCTTGCCCTCGCCGATCTTGGCGGCCTCGAGCTCCACCTCATGCAGGATGTCCTCGAGGTTCTCGTTGAGCTCGTCGATCTCGAAGCCGTTGGAAGGATGGAACGGCAGCGCGATCATGGGCTTGATGCTCGACAGGTCGACCTCGACGCAACCGTCGTAGTAGGCGACATCGGCGGGCTTGAGCTCGCGGTAGTCGTCGCCGCGGCCGTGCATGGTCAAAAATGCGTGTGTGTCCTCGTCGGTAGCCCAGATGCTCGACAGGCAGGTGGTCTCGGTGGTCATTACGTCGACGCCGTTGCGGTAGTCGGTCGTCATGCTCGCAATACCCGGACCCACGAACTCCATGACCTTATTCTTGACGTAGCCCTTGGCAAAGACGGCACGGATGATGGCGAGCGCCACGTCATGCGGGCCGACGCCGGGACGCGGGGCGCCCATGAGGTAAATGGCAACGACGCCGGGATAGGCAACGTCGTAGGTGTCGCGCAGCAGCTGCTTTGCCAGCTCGCCGCCGCCCTCGCCCACGGCCATGGTGCCCAGGGCGCCGTAGCGGGTGTGCGAGTCGGAGCCCAGGATCATCTTGCCGCAACCGGCGAAGTTCTCACGCATAAAGGAGTGGATGACGGCGATGTGCGGCGGGACGAAGATGCCGCCGTACTTCTTGGCCGCTGAAAGGCCAAAGACGTGGTCGTCCTCGTTGATGGTGCCGCCCACGGCGCACAGCGAGTTATGGCAGTTGGTGAGCACGTAGGGCAGCGGGAACTGCTCCATGCCCGAGGCGCGCGCCGTCTGGATGATGCCGACAAAGGTGATGTCGTGGCTCGCCATGGCGTCGAAGCGAATCTTGAGCGCCTCGGGATCTCCAGACGTATTGTGTGCCTGGAGGATCGAATACGCGATGGTGCCACGCTTGGCATCCTCGGGTGTCTGCGTAATACCGTGCTCGGCAGCCTCGGCCGCAGGCACAACCTCGCTGCCGCCGCGCAGGTAGATGCCGTCCTCGTACAGCTTAACCATACTGTCTCCCACTCTGCCCGAAAGGCTCGGGCGCATAGCATACATTCGTTCAATATCGTGCCATAGAACGGTTGCGAGTGGGTTACGAATCTACACGTTCACTTTATTTCAGTAAAGTAAAGGACGAGCCCGGCGTGGGTCGGCAGATTTGGTGCAAGAGTGTCCCTTTCGACTAGTCATTTAAGAACGTCCCCAATGACTACCCATCCGGAGCAAGTCAACGCCGCAGGCAGAGAACGGACAGCGAGCGGGCCGTATTTCCAAAGTGAGGAACGTTCCCAAGTGCCGCATCCGGGCCATGGCAACGCCGATATTTTGGCGCGGACAGCGAAAGCCCGCCAGAGCGAGCAAGGTGCCTTGAAACGAGGCGGCATTGACCT
>URZN01000227.1 GCA_900552345.1 uncultured Collinsella sp.
CAGCTGCCCGAGCACACCGTGCTGGAGCCCGAGGGAAACAAGAGCAGCTTTACCGTCACCTTCCCCAGCTGGAAGGAGCGCGACGACGCCCACGCGGTGCTCGCCAACGGCGGCGTGCGCTTCCGCAGCGGCAAGGCACTCGTGCCCTTCCGCATCACCGGTAACATCGACTGGGGCGTTCCGGTGCCCCAGGTCGACGGCGTCTCCGACGTCACCTGCTGGTGCTGGCCCGAGAGTCTGTGGGCGCCCATCAGCTATACGCGTACCGTGCTCGCGCGCGATGCCAAGGCCGCCGGCGTGACCGAGGGTGTCGCCGCCCAGGATGCCGCTCTCATGGGCGAGCCCGCTGCCGACTCCACGCAAGTGCCCGCGCCCACCTACCAGCACAGCTCGCTCGACTGGCGCGACTGGTGGTGCTCTGACGACGCTCAGATTTACCAGTTTATCGGTCAGGACAACATCTACTTCTACTGCATCGCGCAGACCGCCATGTGGGAGGCCCTGGGCTGGAACCTCACGCAGAGCACCGTCAGCGCCTGCTACCACCTGCTCTACATGGGCAAAAAGGCCAGCTCGTCCTCGCAGACGCCTCCTCCGCCGGCAGACGACCTGCTCAACCACTACACCTGCGAGCAGATGCGCGCGCACTGGCTGTCGCTCGGCCTGTCCGAAAAGCCGGTGAGCTTTAGCCCCAAGGCATACGACACGCGTGTGACCGGCAAGGACAAAGACGGCAACGAGGTGCGCGCCTGCGACGACAAGCGCGTTATCGATCCGGCCCTTAAGGAGAGCGCGCTGCTGACCGGCGTCTTCAACCGCCTGGCCCGCAGCTGCTTCTACGGCGTTGCCATCAAGGAAGACGACGAGAGCCCCTACCGCAACGGCTGCATCCCCGCCGGTGCCGCTTCTGACACCGTGGTCGAAGCCGCCCAGCAGGCAGCTCTCGCCTTTGAGCAGGCCATGTACAAGTTCGAGACGCACCGCGCGCTCGCCGTGTGCGACGACTACCTGCGTGCCGCCAACAAGCGCTGGAGCGACGCCTCCAAGGCCGCCAACAAGCTCGAGGGCGAGTCGGCCAGTGCCGCGATGACGCAGGCCCTCGTCGACGCCTTTACCGAGCTGCGCGTGGCGACCGTCCTGATGCACGGCATCGTCCCGGCCGGCTGCGAGCTCATCTGCGAGTACTTCGACGTCGACCCGGTCGCCTTCTTTAGCTGGGATAACATCTTTGCCTCCACGGACGAGTTTGTGGAGAGCCTGGGCGAGAAGCCCGGCGAGCACCGCGTGAAGCCGCTGCCCCCGCGCTTCGACTTCTTTAGCAAGCACGAGAGCCAGTACTAAAGCACGCCAGCAGCGGCGTGCCCGGAAAGTAGTCAATTTGGAACGGGAAGGAAAGACGGATGTCCAAGCCGCGTCGTCGTAAGCAGAAAAAGCAGGTTAAGCCCGAGCTCAAGCTTAGGCAGTTTGCCTCCACCGAGCTTTCCGACCAGCTTGCCGCCCAACACTCCGCCGCCGACCTGCCGCGCTTTATGGTCGACACGGTCGCCGGCGCCTATGCGCCCGCCGATGCCGAGCTCATGATCGAGGGCTTCGGCGCCGCGGTCACACGCCCGGTCACACTGCGCGCCAACACGCTCAAGGCAACCGCCGAGGACATCGCTGCGGCGCTCGATGCCGCTGGCATCGCCCACAACCCCGTCGCCTGGTACCCGGACGCCTTTATCCTGCCCGAGGCCCAGGTTTCCGATCTGTGGGATCTCGACATCTACCGCGACGGCAAGATCTATCTGCAGAGCCTGTCGTCCATGATGCCGCCGTTGGTCCTGGGCGCCCAGGCAGGCGAGGACATCCTGGACATGTGCGCAGCCCCTGGCGGCAAGACGACGCAGATCGCCGCCCTCACCCAGGGCCAGGCACACCTCACGGCCTGCGAGATGAGCATTCCCCGCGCCGAAAAGCTTGAGTCCAACCTCCACCGCCAAGGTGCCAAAAACGTGCCCGTCATGCGCATCGACGCACGCGAGCTCGACGAGTTCTTCCGCTTTGACCGCATCCTGCTCGACGCTCCCTGCACCGGCACGGGCACCGTCATCAGTGGCAACGAGAAAAGCCTGCGCGGCCTCACCGAGCAGTTGCTGAGCAAGTGCGCCCGCTCGCAGCGCGCGCTTCTGGACCGCGCCATGGGAGCCCTCAAACCGGGCGGCACGCTCGTCTATTCGACCTGTTCAATCTTGCCGCAGGAAAACGAGGACGCCCTGCAAGAGGCCCTCGACAAGCATATGGACTGCGAGCTCATCCCCCTCGACGGCACGCCAAGCGAAAGTGAAGCACGCCGCGCCCAGGATGCCGGCGAGGAGCCGCATATCGAGAGCAACGCTCTCACCGAGGCCATCGCCGCGGGTCAGGTATCGGCCATCGCCAACGGCCTGCCCGGCACGCTCACCATTCCGCCTAGCCGCGACTTTGAGGGCTTCTACATTGCCCTGATCCGAAAACGCAGCTAGCGCACGGATCCAAAACTCAACAAGCTATCTCTGTGCGCGTTTGCCCTGCTGGTCACGATGTTGTTTAAGCGTCGCGCGCTCTTTGCGTTCGGCCCTTTTGCCCTTAATGGCCGTGACCACAAAGTAGATGACCGCGGCGGCTACGATTGCGCCCACGCATAGGCCAATCGAGCCCAACATTGCCGAAAATTCCATACCGCGTCACCTCTCTTTTAAACGGGACTTTCAAGATAGCACCTCGATACCCGCCACCACAGCTCCTTCACGTTCGCCGGCCCTTCGGTCTAACGGATGGCGCGGCGGGGAAAAATCAACTCGTCAAACGATTTAGCATTCGCAATTCCGGCTGCATCGCGCCGGCCATCATCACATAGAATCGAGCCTCCATGGATACCCTCAACGATCTAAATGAGCGCGTCGACGCCTTCGTCGGCACCAGCTCCTTCGACACGCCTGCGGCGGCAAACGACCAAGCTCCCATCGATGTGCCCGCCGAGGTGCACGAGGACATCGTCGCCTCGGTCGATTTTTCCGAGGTCGAGCTCGCAGACGAGTTCACCGAGCCCCAAGTAGCCGTCACGCCCAACGGCCTGCTCCCTATGGAGCCCCTGCCCATCGACGGACGCCTGCGCAAGGCTGCCCTTCGCATGCCCGACGAGATCGAGGAGGCCAGCGGCTTTACGCTCTTCGGCCGACGCATCAAGTCGCTCATTTACACCACCGACGTCGCGGTTATCCGCAACTCCAACGCCGATGCCGTCTTTGCGGTCTACCCTTTCACGCCGCAGCCCGCCATTACGCAAGCGCTGCTGACCGTCGCCGAGTGCCCGGTCTTCGTAGGCGTGGGCGGCGGAACTACGACCGGTAAGCGCTCCGTGCAGATGGCGGCCGTATCCGAGATGCAGGGCGCGGCGGGCTGCGTGGTCAACT
>URZN01000228.1 GCA_900552345.1 uncultured Collinsella sp.
AGGCTCCGGTCTCGTGGGCTCGGAGATGTGTATAAGAGACAGGTCATGCGGTTATATCGGTTGCGGTCGACGATGGCCGCATGGGGTCTTGGAGTTTTCTGCCCCGTGGTCCCGGGCTTTTGCCGCGCCTGTGTATTGAGCTCGACGTTGCAGCGCTTGAGGCCGTCCAGCGGAAGGAACAGTGCGGTGCGCAGGGTGTTCCGCTTGCTTTCGAGTTCATGACGCTCGTCGGGTTCCCATTCGAGCTTGAGTTTCGTGTCGAGTGCCGTAAGCATATGGGCTAGGCAGCCTACGGTAAGAACGTACGAATCGTTGTCGCGTTTTGGGGCATAGGGGTCTGTCAGCTTGCGAATGTCGGGGTCGCCCATGATCTTTGTGCAGCGCTTCAGCAGTTGAGGGTGGTCGGCCAAGATCGTCGCGAGCGGTAGCGACGCGTAGTTCTTGATGGTCGCGGCGGCAAAGGCGGCGTCATATTCGTTTGCATATGCTCGCTCAATGCGGGCATCCAGAATGCTTTTCTTATCGCCGTCTTCAGCGTGGTGGTTTGTCATAGCTTCTCCAATCGGTTGATGTTCGTGCTGTTTGTTGATGTGTTGGTTGTCGTGAGTGATGTGCTTGCCGTGGGTGATGTGCTGACGTTGGGGTGCTATGCGGTTTTCAATGAGCCCGTGAGGCAGTTGCTGCAGGGGCGGGATGGAACGGCCCATGCAAGGCGGAAGGCATCGTGCTCAAAATCGAGACTGCAATGCCCTGGGTGCCTCACATGTGGCAGTTACCTCATTAAGTTGTCATTGCGTTTGGGGTTGTACTTTGCCGATCTTCTTTCTCTTACACGCTGAAAACTGAAACTGAATATGCTCGATCAAACGATGACCACCGGAGCGGTCATCTTTAAAGTACGTTCGTTTTGCTGATTTGACAAGAACTAATTTTGAAATTTATTTCTCCGGGATGAAATGAGGTCGGTGGGGCGGCCGCGTTTAGCGTCGTTAGCTTTGCATGCGGTGGCTCGGCGCTTGGGCTGGAACGACTGAGCCCCGAGATGGCGTCCCGTCCATGTTTGAGACAATATATGACTTTTTGCCCGTTGCAAACGGAGTCGCGGTGGGTGTTCTGTATGATGGCTCAGACAAGGTTGTTCAATGACAGGGAGGCATATATGGCAATCAAAGCCATCGCAATGGATATCGACGGTACGCTCACCAACGACCAGAAAGTGATTAGCCCGCGTACGCGCGAGAAGCTGCTCGCGGCGCAGGAGTCGGGCATTAAGCTCATTTTGGCTTCGGGCCGTCCCGCATGGGGGCTGCACGCGTTGGCACAGGAGCTCGACCTTCAAAACCATGACGGTCTGCTGGTGGCCTTTAACGGCGCTCACGTCGTCGATGCCCAGACCGACGAGGTGCTGTTCGATCAAGCTATGCCTGTCGACGAATTGCATCGCCTGATTGATCACCTGCGTAATTTTGACGTGATCCCTATGATTTCGCTTGGTCGCGATCTGCACGTCGAGGACTCGTACCATTGCATGATCACGCTGCCTGACGGCTCGCAGAAGAATATCGTCAAGTATGAGCGCGGCGCGTGCGATCTTAAGATTCGCGAGGTGGAGAGTCTGCATGAGGTCGCTGATGCTTATCCCGTGGACAAGCTGCTGACGGCAGGCGACCCGGCATACCTGCAAGCGCATCACGAGGAGATGTATGCGCCCTTTAAGCAGACGCTTTCGGGCATGTTTACGGCTGACTGGTACTTTGAGTACACGGCGCCCGGTATCGACAAGGCCCGTGCGCTCGAGGGTGCTCTGCCCAAGCTCGGCATCGATGCCAGCGAGGTCGTATCGTTTGGCGACGGCCAGAACGACAAGTCCATGATTGAGTGGGCCGGCACTGGTGTTGCCATGGGCAACGCGGTTGACGAGGTTAAGGCCGTGGCCCAGATGGTGACCGCCAATAACAACGAAGACGGTATTGCGGTGGCGCTGGATAAGCTGCTGGGTTAGAATCGCCGATAATGCATGGTTCGGGCGCCTGCTTGCAGGCGCCCTTTTTTTAGGGAGGGTGCCGTGTCCGCATTTCCGTTCGACGCCGTTATCTTTGACATGGACGGCGTGATTGTCGATACCGAGTATTACTACCTGGGCGAGACTGCCGCGTTTGCCAAGGAGCTTGGGCTTAATCTGACTCAAGAGGAGTTGAATGGGCAGGTCGGTACTTCGCATCAGTTCTTCCTGCATATGCTGGTCGATTGGTTTGAGCGCGCCGGTAAGGGGCATTTTACTGGCGAGGAAGCGTTGGCCCGTTGGGACGAATGGGCGCATAAGCGTCCGCGCGACTATCAGGCTTTGATTAACCCAGGCGCCGTGGATACGATTCGAGAGCTGCCGCGCCGTGGCGTTCGCGTGGCGCTTGCCAGCTCGTCTCCCATGGTTAGCATCAATGAAGTGCTCAATGCGTGCGGGCTGTCGGATGCCTTTGAGTATGTGGTGAGCGGCGAGCAGTTTAAGGAGAGCAAGCCCGAGCCCGACATCTACCTGCATGCGCTGGACCTGCTGGGGCTGCCTGCGAATCGCTGCTGCTGCGTTGAGGATTCGGTGCCTGGCATCACCGCTGGCAAGCGAGCCGGTCTGACAGTCATTGCCAAGCGCGAGGAACGCTTTGGCTTTAGCCAGGATGCCGCGGACAAGATTATCGACCAGCTGCCGGAGCTGCTGGAACTCGCGTAGATCCTGGGCGGTACTGCTGTCACAACAGTGGTTCCGTTGGCATAAGAGAGAGGAGCGGCGTCATGGCATTTAACGTAAACGCACTGGGATTTGGCGACAACGTCGTCGACCGCTACGAGCATATCCACACGATGTATCCGGGTGGCAATGCGGTGAACTTTGCCGTATATGCCAAGAAATGCGGAGCCGCGCGCTCCGCGTATATGGGCATCTTTGGTAATGATGCTGCTGCTGAGCATGTGATTGCGAGTCTTGAGGATGAGGACGTTGAGCTTGCCAAATGCAAACAGCTCATCGGCGAGAACGGTGCTGCACGCGTGACCGTCGTTGACGGTGACCGTGTCTTCCTTGGCTCCAACGAGGGCGGTATCCGTGGCGATGCGCGCTATGTCCTCGATCGCTTTGACCTTTCGTACATGAAGCAGTTCGATGTGGTTCATTCGGGCAACTATTGCTTTACCGAGCGCGAGCTGCCCAAGCTGAAGGCTGCGGGCGTCACAGTCTCTTTTGACTTTTCGGACGACTCCACCGACGAGTACTACGAGCAGATTGCGCCCTTCGTCGATTTCGCTTTCTTTAGTGCGGCGGATGCCGCGAGTGAGGACGAGATTCGCGAGCGTCTGGCATGGGTGAAGGGCCTGGGTCCGCGTTTTGTGTCGGCTACGGCGGGCGCCGAGGGCTGCATTGCTTACGACGGCG
>URZN01000229.1 GCA_900552345.1 uncultured Collinsella sp.
CGTCGGCAGCGTCAGATGTGTATAAGAGACAGAGCTACCACTGGGTCGCTTCCCCGCTCGCACTCGTGGGCGTCATCTGCAAAAAGGACGGCACCACCGTCGACATCAACATCGGCGACAAGGCGGACGACCCGGTCTTTACCATCTCCGACCTGCTGATCCACCTCTCGAGCGAGCAGATGTCCAAGCCCGCCAAGGACGCCGTCGACGCCGAGATCCTCGACGTGATCGTGGGCGGCCGCCCCGTCAAGTTTGACGAGGACGACAAGGACGCCCCCAAGGAGCCCGTCAAGCAGATGTTCCTGGACATCCTCAAGGAGCAGTACGACGTCGAGGAGGAGGACTTCCTCTCCGCCGAGATCGAGGTCGTGCCCGCCGGCCCGGCCCGCGACATGGGCCTCGACCGCTCCATGATTCTGGGCTATGGCCATGACGACCGCGTCTGCGCCTATCCGTCCATGCTCGCCCAGATAAACGTCGCCAACGTGGAGCGCACGAGCATCACACTCATCGTCGACAAGGAGGAGATTGGCTCCGTGGGTGCCACCGGCATGACGAGCCGCTTCTTCGAGAACACCGTCGCCGAGATCATGACGCTCGCCGGCGAGGATAGCCCGCTGGCCCTGCGCCGTGCACTCGCTCACAGCCGCATGCTCTCCTCCGACGTGTCCGCCGGCTTCGACCCGGGCTACGCCGGCAAGTTCGAGACCAAGAACGCAGCCTTCATGGGTCGCGGCCTGTGCTTTAACAAGTACACGGGCAGCCGCGGCAAGGGCGGTTCAAACGACGCCGACGCCGAATACGTGGCCCTCGTCCGCGACATCATGGACGAGGCCGGCGTGGACTTCCAGACCTGCGAGCTCGGTCGCGTCAACGCGGGCGGCGGCGGCACCATCGCCTACATCATGGCCAAGTACGGCATGAACGTCATCGACTCCGGCGTTGCCGTCCTGTCCATGCATGCCCTGTGGGAGGTCGCCAACAAGGCCGACATCTACGAGGCCTACCGCGGCTACAAGGCCTTCCTCGAGCGCGCCTAACCAACCCTTCATCAGTTGCGGTGAAATACGGACTAAACTGGCCCATAAACGACCAAAACAGACCGTATTCCACCGCAACTTCTTTTTTGGCAGAGGAGAGTCCATGCTGCAGGTCATCATTTCGCCCGCCAAGCAGATGCGCGCGGCCCAAGATGCTTTTGAAGTCCTGGGCATTCCACCTTTTGCGCAAGAGACGGCTCGCCTCCACCGCGCACTGCTAGATATCGAGCAGAATGAAGGCAGCGGCGGTCTGCAGGCGCTGTGGAACGTGAGTGACAGGCTGCTTACAACGTGCCTGGATACGCTTCACGAATTTATGCCCGTCCTGAGCGATGCCGACCTCGCCGATCCCGATATCGCGCGTCGAATCTCCCCTGCCGTCATGTCCTATCACGGCATTCAATACCAAAGCATGGCGCCCGAGGTCATGGATGCCGCACAGCTCGACTGGCTGCAAAACCATCTCTGGATCCTCTCGGGCCTTTACGGATGCGTGCGCCCCTTTCATGCCGTTGAACCGTATAGGCTGGAGATGGGCGCGAAGCTTGCCGTCGACAATGCCCGAGACCTCTACGCGTTTTGGGGCGACAAGCTCGCACGGGCCATCGCTCCGGCGGGCTCCAACGCTACGATCGTCAACCTCGCCAGCGCGGAATACGCCAAAGCCGTTCTGCCCTGCCTCACCACCGACGCCACAGCCGTCACGTGCCTCTTTGGCGAGGGTATCCGCAACGGGAAGCCCATCCAACGGTCGACCGCCAGCAAAAAGGCGCGCGGCTCCATGGTGCGCTGGATGGCAGAAAACAAGCTCGAGGATGCAAGCGAACTTACCGCGTTCGACGTTGGTTATCGACACTTTCCCGAGCTTTCAAATAAAAACACTTTGGTCTTCCTGAACGAACAGGCCTTGTAGGACCACCGCTACTTTTAAATGTGCTGCCTAGGCACGGCGTCTATTCCGCCAAGCCGTCGGCTTTGGCAATTTCATTTGTCGAGCCGTCCTGATAGGTAATCTTGACATGCTCCACCTCGGACACCTGGACGCCCGACGGGGGCTCCAGGCGCCATTCCATCAGCGCGATATCCATCGTCGTGGGCACATCCCCTTTATCTTTGAGCTCGACTGACAGCGTCTTAAGCGACGCATCGAAGGTCACGCGCTCGATCTCTTCACCAGGAATGGAACCACCGCTCAGCTGCAGCTGGACAAATCCATCGCACGGATACCAATAGTCGCCGGGAGCTGCCACCGTGTTACCGCCAGAGACCTTCACCGTCATGATCGGTAGGCTATCATCAGCCTCAAACTCCCAGGCAGCGCCGCCGCGACCGCCAAACGTCCAGATACAAAAGGCAATCACTAGCACGGCAAGCACCGCAAAGCCAATCGCGACCAACCCATGGTGCGCACGGCTTTCCTCGGCAGATACATCCCACTGCGTCTCTCGATATAGATGCTTGTCTTCCATGTTCGCCTCCCCACAGGCACGCCCGTTGGCCCAATCGTACCCATTCAGGCTATACTTGAGCCCATTACATAAACGGGGAGCTTGCAGGACGGGACGGCAGGCTGAGATTGGGCGCGCCCGCCCTGACCCGCAAACCTGATATGGGTAATGCCAACGAAGGGAGCCGTGCCAATGAGCACACAGACCGAGCCCAAGCTCGTCACGCAAATCGACTTCGCCCGCGCCGGGCAGATCACGCCGCAGATGAAGGATATCGCCGAGCGCGAGCATCGCGACCCCGAGTACATCCGCGAGCGCGTGGCCGACGGCCGCATCGCCATTCCCGCCAACATCGTGCACATCAAAAAGGGCATGCGCGCCTTTGGTGTCGGTGAGGGCCTGTCCACCAAGGTCAACGTCAACCTGGGCATCTCGGGCGACAAGGCCGATGCCGCCGAGGAATGGAAGAAGGTCAAGATTGCCGAGGACTTTGGCGCCGACGCCATCATGGACCTCTCCAACTCGGGCAAGACGCGCCAGTTCCGCCAGCAGCTCATCGACGAGACGCCGCTCATGGTGGGCACCGTCCCCATGTACGACGCCATCGGCTACATGGAAAAGCCGCTGGTCAAGCTTACCAAGGATGACCTGTTCGAGGTCGTGCGCGCGCACGCCGAGGACGGCGTGGACTTTATGACTATCCACTGCGGCATCAACAAGTCGGTCACCAAGACCTTTAAGGAGACCGGCCGCCTTATGAACATCGTCAGCCGCGGCGGCTCGCTGCTGTTTGGCTGGATGGAGGTCACCGGCAACGAAAACCCCTTCTACGAGTACTTTGACGAGCTGCTCGAGATTTGCCACGAGTACGACGTGACGATTTCACTCGGCGACTCCTGCCGTCCTGTCTCTTATACACATCTGACGCTGCCGACG
>URZN01000230.1 GCA_900552345.1 uncultured Collinsella sp.
GGCGCCGATCGTCTCGGCCCGTTCGTTTGCCGAGCGTGCCTGGCCGTATATGCTCGCGTGGTCCGACCTGGGGCTGAGCGACAAGGAACGCATGACGGTCGATGCGCTGGCGCGCGCCGAGGTGAACCGCTTTGCTGACGAGGATACAAGCGAGCGCATGCGTGGTGAGATGATGGGCATACTGGGTGACCTGTTGGGTATTTCGCCCGAGCAGATGGAGGAGCTGCGCTCCGAGGATGGTCAGCGTCGCCTGCATGAGGGCATGAAAAAGTTTGAGGGCGAGGTCCAGGACGCCATCGAAAAGATGATGGGCGGCCAGGGTGGCCCGCAGGGTGGGCCCCAGGGCGGACCGATGCCGCACCCGCCGGTTGATCCCCGACAGTTCCCATTCTTCTCGCAGAACTAAACTAGGGATGGGATTCGCTTCCAACCCCGATACTTCAACTAAGCATCTTAGCCCCGTTGTGTTATTCTAGAACAGACGTTCGTGAATAGTGCGCGGGGCCTTGCCTTGCGTCGTGCTTGTGGCGAGGGGAGGTTGGCTTGGTCATTTTGGGTATCGACCCCGGTTTGGCCCATACGGGTTGGGGGATTATCGAGGAACGGCGTGGCGAGGTTCGCTGTCGTGCCTACGGCTGTATTGAGACCAGTGCCGGAAGCCCGCTCGCGGTGCGCCTGTCGCATATCGCCCACGACCTCAAGGGCGTCGTCGAACGCTACCGTCCCGATACCGCGGCTATCGAGAGCATCTACTTTGGCGCCAACGTTCGCTCGGCCATCCCTACGGCGCATGCCCGCGGTGCTGCGCTCGTGGCGCTTTCGGAGTGCGCGCTCGAGATTGGCGAGTACACGCCCATGCAGATCAAGCAAGCTGTGGTGGGCACCGGTGCCGCAGATAAGCGGCAGGTCGCCTACATGGTGCGCACGCTCACACAGCTCGATCACGACCCGCATCCCGACCATGCCGCCGATGCCCTGGCTTGCGCCATCTGCCACGTTAACCTCAGCCGCACCCGGGCGCTTACCGGCGGCGAGTTCTATCAACAGAGAGGAACCGGATACTGATGATCTCCCAGCTCCATGGAACGCTTGTCGAGGCCACGATGAGCTCGGCCGTCGTCGATGTGTCGGGCGTGGGCTTTGAGCTCGGCATCTCGGGCAGCACCGCCGCCACTTTGCCGACGCCCGGCGGCGAGGTTCGCCTCTATACCCGTATGCAGGTGCGCGAGGATGCCATGACGCTCTTTGGTTTTGCCTCCAAGGACGAGCGCACGATGTTCGATCGGCTCGTGTCCGTCTCGGGCGTCGGTCCGCGCCTGGCGCTTGCCGTGCTCTCCACCTATACCGTGGGGCAACTGTATTCGCTGGTGATGGCCGAGGACGACAAGGGTATGGTCAAGGTGCCCGGTGTGGGCAAAAAGACCGCGCAGCGCCTCATCTTGGAACTCAAGAGCACCTTTGCCAAGGACAAGGGCTTTGTGCCGGTCGACGTGATTCCCGGACAGGTTGCGATGCCCGTGCCCACTGCCGCCCCCTCGGCCATCGACGATGCCCGCGCGGCACTCCTTTCCATGGGCTTTAGCCCGCAGGAGACCGATGTTGCCCTGAGCGGGTATGATGGGCAGAATATGCGTGTCGAGGATCTGCTCGGCGCGGCGCTTAAGCGACTTGGAATGGATGCGTGATGTGGGAAGCCGATGACTCTCAGGACCTGTGGGCGACGGCCGGCAACTCGCCGGCGGCATCCATGGCGCACGGTGAGCGTATGGTGGGCTCGGAGCTGACGCCCGAGGACCTCGATGTCGACCGTACCCTGCGTCCCCAGCGCTTGGATGACTACTGCGGTCAGGAGCATATCAAGCAGAGCCTTCGCGTGCTCATCGAGGCGGCGCAGAGCCGCGGCGAGACGCTCGACCACGTGATTTTCTCGGGTCCTCCGGGCCTGGGCAAGACCACGCTGGCCACCGTTATCGCCAACGAGCTGGGCGCTCAGATCAAGACCACGAGTGGCCCCGCTATTGCGCGTACCGGTGACCTGGCGGCCATCCTTACCAACCTGCAGCCGGGTGACGTGCTGTTTATCGACGAGATTCACCGTCTGAACCGTTCGGTCGAGGAAGTCCTGTATCCCGCGATGGAGGACTTTGCGCTCGATATCGTGATCGGCAAGGGTCCGGCGGCGCGCTCGATTCGCCTGGATATTCCCAAGTTTACGCTGGTGGCGGCCACGACCCGTTCGGGCATGCTCACGGGCCCGCTGCGCGATCGTTTTGGCATCTCGTATCGCTTGGATTACTACACCGTCGAGGAACTCGCCCAGATCGTGACACGCTCGGCAACCATCCTGGGCGTGACGATCGACCATCCCAGCGCGCTCGAGATCGGCTCGCGCTCGCGCGGTACGCCGCGCCTCGCCAACCGCCTGCTCAAGCGCGTGCGCGACTACGCGCAGGTGCGCGGCAACGGCCCCATCGAGCTCGATATCTGCCGTCAGGCGCTCGAGTTCTTTGAGATCGATGAGCTCGGCTTGGACTGGATGGATATTCGCATTTTGGAGACACTTGCCAAGACGTTCTCCGGCCGTGCCGTTGGCTTGACCACGCTTGCCAGTGCGGTGGGCGAGGACCCGGGTACGCTCGAGGATGTCTACGAGCCCTATCTGCTGCAGTGCGGATTGATGATTCGCACACCGCAGGGCCGCCAGGCAACGCTTCGCACATTCGAGCATTTGGGTATTGAACCGACCCTGTAGAAATGGGCTTGTTTTAGCGCATCTGTAGGCTATCGCTGGGCATCGGGTAAACATATCGCCGTTCGTCGGTTACGGGCGTTTTACTATTGCGCGCGCGTGCTATGCTGGATTGGTCTTTTTCTCATCCGGTAACGAAAGGACCGCCCATGCCTACTGACATCGAAATCGCACGTTCTGTTACGCCGCTGCCTATTACCGAGGTGGCCAAGAACGCCGGCGTCGACGTTAAGCATCTGATTCCGTACGGCTTCGACAAGGCAAAGGTCGACTATTCCCTGCTCAACGAGCCAACTGATCACCAGGCCAAGCTTGTCCTCGTGACCGCTATCAATCCCACGCCCGCAGGCGAGGGCAAGACCACCACGACCATCGGCCTGGCCGACGGTCTGCGTCGTCGCGGCGTCAAGAGCGCCGTGGCCCTGCGCGAGCCTTCGCTCGGCCCCGTGTTTGGCGTGAAGGGCGGTGCCGCCGGTGGCGGTTGGGCCCAGGTCATCCCCATGGAGGACATCAACCTGCACTTCACGGGCGATTTCCATGCTATCAGCGCGGCCAACAACCTGCTGGCGGCCCTGCTTGACGCGCACATCCACAACGGCAACGAGCTGGGCATCGACGTGCGCAAGATCACGTGGAAGCGCGTGGTGGACATGAACGA
>URZN01000231.1 GCA_900552345.1 uncultured Collinsella sp.
TAGGCTCCGGTCTCGTGGGCTCGGAGATGTGTATAAGAGACAGTCTCTAGCCACTGCACGCATACATACCGTTCACGGTGGGGCAGAGCCACGTGCTTGTCTAACTGGGCTCAGGGTTTGAATATGGAGCGCCTTCGCGCACAAGCGCCCTGGCGAAGCCATACCCAAACCCCGTGAGCCACACGTAAGACAGCAAGGGGGGTGGTGCTCGTGTGGTATGTGATCCAGGTCATTAACGGTCGCGAAGACGTAATGCGCGAGCGCATTGAGCGTGTGGTGCCGGTTGGCGCCATGCAGGAGCTCTTTTACCCCCAATATCAAACCGAGATTAAAGTACACGGCGAATGGGTCAATACGACCAAGCCGCTTTTTCCGGTTACCTTATCTGCGATACGGCAGAACCCCGCACCGTGCAACAGTATCTGCTGCGCATGGACGACTTTGCCCGGGTGCTTTCCCAGGATGGTCAGTTTGTACCGCTGGCAAAAGAAGAGACCCAGCTCATTGGCAGCTTTACGCATAGGGGAGACCGCGTAGTTCCCATGAGTGAGGCCCTAAAGGACGGCGACCAGGTCGTAGTGACGGCTGGCCCACTGCTGGGCCACGAAGGCCTTATCAAAACCATTAACAGACGCAAGAGCACTGCTTATTTGGAGCTCGACCTGTGCGGCCGACGCGTAACTACGCGCGTTGGCCTAGCCGTGCTTTCAGCCGAGCAGCGCGTCATGCGGAACCTTAAAAAGGCGATCGCCTAGTTGCAGGCGACTGTTTAACGGGACAGGGAGGATCCCCGGGGGCGGGGACGTTGACTTGAAAGAAATAGTGTCAGACAAAACTGAAAATTCAGTAGAAGCGCCGGTAGGGGCCTCGCTAGTTGCCCAAGCCATGAGCGGCGGCGACTCGAGCATGCGCTACAAGGCCATGCAGGCCGTGAAGGACTGGGACAACTCGCGCCTTGCCTACCGCACAGCCAAGCGCGCCTTCGACATCGTGTTTAGCGGCTGCGTGCTGGCCGTCATCGCCATACCCAGCCTTGTGCTCGCCGCCGCCATCCGCCTGGAGAGCGAGGGCAACCCGTTCTACAGCCAGATCCGCGTGGGCCAGACCCACCGCGACGGCAGCCTTTCCACCTTCCGCATGTGGAAGTTCCGCAGCATGTTCAAAGACGCCGACAAGCGCCTCGTCGAGCTCAAGGGGCAGAACGAGATCGCCGGCGCCATGTTCAAGATGAGGGAGGACCCGCGCGTAACGAAGATCGGCAAGTTCATCCGCAAGCACTCCATCGACGAGTTCCCGCAGTTCCTCAACGTGTTCCTGGGCCAGATGTCTGTCGTCGGCCCGCGCCCGCCGCTTCCCAACGAGGTGGCCGAGTACACAGAATTCGATCTGCAGCGCCTGGCCGTGAAGCCCGGTATCACCGGCTGGTGGCAGGTCACGGACCGCAACGATACCGACTTCGACGGCATGGTCCGCCGCGACCTCGAGTACATCGCCAAGCGTGGCCCCATCACGGACCTGAAGATTGTTCTCCTCACGGTCGTTGAGGTCTTTACCGGCGGAGGTGCTTGCTAATTATGCACTCCAAAGATTCAGGAAAAATTGAATTGATAACTAATCAGGTTGAGTCTGCTTTTAAAAAATGGGCGTCTTGTTTGACGGGCACCGATAGGGCTGAGCTCCTTGCACTAGATGGGTCTGCAAAGGCAGATTCGTTTTTTCGCAACCTTGAGTTTGGCACTGGCGGCCTGCGTGGCAAGCTCGGTCTCGGCCCCAACCGTCTGAACGTCTATACCGTCGGCAAGGCTACGCAGGGCTTGGCGGATTACCTGAACAGCGCCCTTGGGAACCCGACTGTCGCACTTTGCCGCGATACGCGTCATGGGTCCGAGGAGTTTGTGCGCCGAGTCGCCGAGGTGCTCGCCGGCAACGGAATCAGGTCTTATCTGTTCGATCGCGTCGAGCCCACCCCCGCGTTGAGTTTCGCCGTCCGCGAGCTGGGCTGCTCGGCCGGCGTCAACATCACAGCCTCGCACAACCCCTCGGCATACAACGGCTACAAGGTCTACGGCCCCGACGGCTGCCAGATTACCGTCGAGGTGGCGGAGGCCATCCAGGCGGCCATCGACCCCGTCGACTGCTTCGGTGGCGTAAAGGCGATGGCGTTCGATAGAGCCCTGGAAGAGGGGCTGGTGCAGTGGGTTCCCGAGAGGGTTCTTGACCGTTACATAGAGGAGACGCTCGAGGTTTCCACGGGCGAGGACTGCTCGGCGCTCCGCATCGTCTACACCCCGCTCCACGGCGTCGGCCTGGAGTGCGTGTCCCGAGTGCTCGAGGGGATCGGCGTGGCGGAGGTCGCGACCGTCGACGAGCAGTGCGTCCAGGACGGCGACTTCCCGACCTGCCCGTACCCCAACCCCGAGGTGCGCGAGGCGCTGGAACTCGGCCTCGAGTGCTGCGACAGGGTGAAGCCCGACCTGCTCCTGGCGAGCGACCCGGACACCGACCGCGTCGGTATCGCCGTCCCGCATGCAGGCGAGTACAGACTGCTCACCGGCAACGAGGTGGGCCTGCTCCTGCTCGACTTCCTCGCCTCCAGGGCGGACGGGTCCGGCGCCGACATGGCCCGCGAGGTCGCCTGCACCACCATCGTGTCCGCGCCCATGGCGGACGACATCGCGCGCGCCCGCGGTCTCGAGCTGCGCCGTACGCTCACCGGCTTCAAGTTCATCGGCGAGCAGGTCGGCGTGCTGGAGTCGGAGGGGCGCGAGGGCGATTTCCTCATGGGCTTCGAGGAGTCCTACGGCTACCTCGCCGGCACCACCGTCCGCGACAAGGACGCCGTGGTCGCCTCCATGCTCATCTGCGAGCTTGCCGCACATTGGAAGAAGCTGGGGCTGGACCTCTACGAGGCCATGGAGCGCCTCTACAAGGAATACGGCTATTGGTCTAGCGCACTTCTCGGCCAGGCATATGAGGGTCCCGAGGGGGCGTCCGACATGTCCGCGATGATGTCCGGCCTCCGAGAGCATGGTCCGGAGCAGATCGGCGGCTTCGCCGTCGCGGAGCGCATCGACTACGCCAAGGGCGCGCCGATGCCCGTCGTCAACGCGTCCGATGAGCCTCAGCGCCTGCCCGAGGCGGACGTCCTCGAGTTCAGGCTCGCCGACGGCTCGCGCGTCCTGTTCCGGCCCAGCGGCACCGAGCCCAAGGCTAAGGCCTATGTGTTCGCGAAGGGCTCCGACCGTGTCGAGTCCGAGGCCAAGCTCGCCACGCTGGCCGCGGACGCCAAGTCGATCCTGGGAGGGACCCGCTAATGATCCACCTCGTCTTGCTCTCCGGCGGCTCGGGCACGCGCCTGTGGCCGCTCTCCAACCTGTCTCTTATACACATCTGACGCTG
>URZN01000232.1 GCA_900552345.1 uncultured Collinsella sp.
TATCGTCTCGATCGACATAGATAAACCCGTAGCGCTTACGCATCTGTCCTGTGGCGACCGAAACCAAATCGATCGGGCCCCAACAGGTATATCCCATGAGTTCCACCCCGTCGAGCTCGACGGTCTCCCTCATCGCCTCGATGTGGGCCCGCAGGTATTCAACTCGATAGTCGTCTTCTATTTCACCCGAATCTTCCGGCACATCAGGAGCACCCAAACCGTTTTCGACGATGAACAGCGGCTTTTGATAGCGATCCCAGATTTCATTCATGGTGACGCGCAGCCCTTTGGGGTCGATAAACCTCCCCCAAGGCTCCTGTTTTAGATACGGATTAGGCGCCGAGCGAAGAAGGTTCGAATCGAACTGACCTTCCGCATGCGCTTTTGCGACGCGCGTCGAGTAATACGAAAACGAGACGAAATCGACCAGGTTTGCAGCCAGTACTTCGCGGTCATCATCCCGATAGGGCACCTCAAAACCATGGCGGGCGTATTCCTTGAGAACATAGCTCGGGTACGCACCGCGCACCTGGACGTCGGTAAACATGTAATGGCTGCGATTCTCAGCCTGCGCAGCCAGCACATCGTCCGGATCACATGTAGCCGGATAGAAGACACCTGCGTTGAGCATGCAACCGATCTTCGCCCCGGGGCACAGTTCATGACACGCCCCGACCGCACGGGCACTCGCAACCAATACATGGTGCACGGCCGTGTGAACCGTTGCATAGCGATTCTCCCCTTGCTCGAAGATGATCCCCGCCGCCATAAAGCACGCCTGCGTCATGATGTTGATCTCGTTAAAGGTCAGCCAATAATTGACCAATCCCCGATAGCGCTCGAACACGGTACGCGAATATCGATCGAACAGGTCGACCAACCTGCGATCGCGCCATCCGCCATACGCATCGACGAGATGCATGGGGACATCATAGTGGTTGAGCGTCACCAAAGGCTCAATGCCATGCGCGCGGCACGTCCTAAAAACATCCTCGTAAAAGGCAAGGCCTTCTTCATTGGGCTCGGCTTCGTCTCCTTTGGGAAAAATGCGGCTCCAGGCGATCGATAAGCGCAGGCATTTAAAACCCATCTGGGCAAACAGTTCAATATCCTGCTTGTACCTATGGTAAAAATCAATGCCTTTGCGAGCGGGATAGAAGCTGTCGGGTGCCAACGCACGCGGATCAAGGTCTCCCCGCATGACGTCCATGCGCTGATCGCCAAACGGCAGCATGTCGGAATTGGCTAAACCGCGACCGCCTTCGTTCCATCCTCCCTCGCACTGGTTTGCAGCCAGAGCCCCGCCCCATAAAAAATCTTCTCTAAACATTATGGTGTCGTCCTTTCTATCAAATTCCCGGCCCACGCTGTCGAACGCAACGGACTCGGCAAGTGCCGCGCAACAGCACAGTACCGTTGCGCGGCCAAGGGGTCGGACCGCGCAACGGCTGGGGAGCATATTTGTGCAGTAGCCTCTTATGCCTCGACGGATTCAACAGCCTCAGAATCGCCGCTCTTGGACTTCAACGGCATCTTCTCCTGTCCTTCAAATCCAAAAACCATCGCCAACGCAAACGTCACGGCACCGCCAGCAAGACACCCGATGGTGCCGGGGATGATATCCTGAGCAAACATGAGCACGTTCATCCATGGGAAACCAACGCCAGTGAAGATATAGACGTTGGCATGAAGAAGGCTTACCAGCAGACCACCGACAGCACCACCAATCATGTTCCAGGCAAGAGCTTTCTTGTCGCGAAACAGGATGCCGTAGATGATGGGCTCACTCACGCGACCGAAGGCATAGGTGATGAACAAGTTCCAGCCCGTGGCTCGATTCTCCTTGTCCTTAGCGCGCAGGCCATAGGCGAGCGCGATGGCAAGCGTGGTGTAGGCTACAACCGCGGCGCCGGGGTATAAGATGGCGTCGTAACCGTTCTGGAGCGCGGCGGGCAATATGGCGGTATAGATCGGCACGTGCATGCCGGTGGCGATGATCAGATTCCAGAATGCGCCGATAACCGCGGTCGCAGCGGGACCGGCAACAGAGGCGAGCCAAATGATGAAATCGGCCACAAGGCCCATGACAAATTGGACGGCAGGGCCGCAGAGGCACAGCGCGACCGGCAACATCACGAGCACCGTACCCACGGGTACGATCAGAACGCGCAACATATCAGGCGAGATCTTCTTAAAGAAGCGCTCAACATAGGACTGGGCCCAGGTGATCAAGATGACCGGAAGAACAGCCTGGGTGTAGTTGACGAGCTGCATGGGGATGCCGAAGACGCTGAAAGGCTTTCCGTCCTCAACAATAGCGAGCATGTCGGGATAAATCATCACAACAGCGATGAGCAGTGCCAGCACAGGACTCGTTTTGAACTTCTTAGCCGAGCTATAGGCGGCAAACACCGGGAAGTAGTAATACGCCGCATCGCCCACCAGGGAAAGGATCCGATACAGGTCGCTCGTTTCGGACATAAAACCGGCGCCTTCGGGCCCAAACAGAATAACGAGCATCTTGAAGATACCGGCGACACAAAAGATCGGAAGGATCGGGGTGATAGCGCCGCTCACGGCATCGAGCAGCTGATTGAAGAGGTGCTTGGGTGCCAAGCGCTCCTTCCAGCTAAGCTGAGGGCCATCGAGTTCCTCGTCAATCGATACCGTGACCTCGAATCCGCCCTGCTTACAAACCTCGTCGTAGACCTTGTCGACCGTGGGCCCGACCACCAGCTGCACCTGCCCTCCGGCGTGCACGACGCTGATGATAGACGAGATGTCCTCAAGCTTCTCATCATTCGAGAGGCTTTCATCCTTGAGGCTGAAGCGCAGGCGCGTCATGCAATGCGTAACCGAAGCCACGTTTTCCGCCCCGCCCACAGTGGAGAGAATCTGCTCTGCCACCTTTTTGTAATTTGCCATCATTGGCTCCTTTGCACAATCTTGGCTTACTGTTCGAATCGGCAAAGGTCATGCCCCGAATGGCTACGGGTTACAATCCTTTTTTGGAGATGATCCGGTTGAGATGGATCATCAGATAGAGTTCCTCCTCCTCGGAGAGCGTGGCGTCCCACGTTTCACGACAATAGGAACCGATATGCTTCACGCACTCTGCCAACTGCGGAAACTCCTCACGAAAGTTCTTGTACATCTGCATGTTGGCGCTGTTCAACGACTCGCCGGCTTGAATGCGCTTGAACAGGTACCGCAGATGCGTGGCGAAGCGGGTGAAATCAAAGGAATCGCGGTCGACAATAATGCGGAAATCGCTTTCGAGAATCTCGATAACGTCCTCGAGCATATCGTCGAACTGCTTTGTGGGCTCGGCCGTGGCTTTGACGCTGTCTCTTATACACATCTGACGCTGCCGACGATCTTACGCGTGTAGA
>URZN01000233.1 GCA_900552345.1 uncultured Collinsella sp.
CGGGGTCAACTTGCGCACTCTTGGCGTGGGTGGCGCCATGGATGGTGAGCTTTTGCTTGACCTTGCTGGCGCACGCCTCGTAGTTTTGGTCGAGCATGTCGTACGGCACAAAGGTGTCCTGGTCGCCGTGGATAAACAGCATGGGAACCGTCGCGTGTTTGAGTTGCTCCACACTGCTCGCCTTATGGAAGTCGTAGCCTGCGCGGACGTTGCACACCAAGTTTGCTACATCGAGCAAGGGAAAGCTGGGCAGGCCGAACACGTCCTTGAGCTGCAGGGAAAACTCGTCCCAAACACTCGTATAACCGCAGTCCTCGATAATACATTTCACGTTTGCGGGCAGAGATTCCCCCGCGACGTTCATGGCGGTTGCCGCGCCCATCGACTCGCCAAAGACCAGGATGCGCGCCTCGGGGTCAGCCTGAACGATTCGCTCGATCCATGCGACGATGTCGAGGCGCTCGGGCCAGCCCATGCCGATATAGTCGCCGCCGGAGCGTTCGTGGGCGCGGGCGGCGGGTGCGAGTACGTTCATGCCGCGGTCGTGGAATCGCTTGACGTATCGGGCCATGCCGATGGGCTCGTTGGTATATCCATGCAGGCAGACGGCGTAGTCGTGCGTGCTCTCCGACGCAGCAAAATACCAAGCGGCAAGCTCGGTTCCGTCATCTGCGGTGAGGCTGCTGCTCTCACGATTCTCTTTAAACCACGCCCGCGCCTCGGTTTCCTCGGCATCCGGCTGCTCGCCTTCTTTGTCGTTCTTGCTATCCTGCATCATCTTCATGGTGTACGGCGCTTGGGGATTCAGCGCGAAGTCAAACAGAAAGTTGCCGGCAAATCCGAGCAGCGCAACGACAACCACCAGTGCAACGATGCCGGCTATCTTGAGCTTTCGATGGGAACGTGTGTTTTGAGCCATGCGGTATTCTCCTATAAGATGTTAATACATCAACATTTAATGCAAGCGCATTATGGACGTTCGCCGTTGATGCGTCAACAGGCAAAGAATGGGTAAACAAAGGGTCACGTATGGTGCAAATTTCGCACGTACCCAGACGCTTTGATATAGTGTTGAGAACTCTTTACGTTGGAGGATGTAACCGGCATGTCCGATTCGAGCGACAGTTCTAAGCCGCGGCCCAAGACCGCGGCCGTTCCACACTACACGGTGGGCGAGGAGATCATGAACTCCGTCACCCATGGTGTCGGCTGCCTGCTGGGTATCGCGGGTCTGGTGCTCCTGATCGTATTCGCCGCCCTGCGCGGCGGAGGCCCGGCCCACATGGCCGCGGCGATTGTCTATGGTGTCAGCATTATCCTCGAATATCTGGCCTCCACGCTCTACCACGCGATTCAGCCCGCGCGCGCCAAGCGCGTGTTCCGCATTATCGACCACAGCTGCATCTACCTGCTCATAGCCGGCAGCTATACGCCGTTTTGCCTCATCACGCTCGCAAACGACGGCGGTCCTGCGCTGTTCTTTGCCGTATGGGCCATCGCCATTAGCGGTATCGCCCTCGAGTGCTTTATGCGCGAGCGTCAACCGCACTGGGTAAGTGGCTTGGTCTACCTGCTGATGGGCTGGCTCGTTGTCTTTAAGCTGCCCGAACTTGTGGTGCTGCTCAACCCCGTGGCACTTGCCCTGCTCGCCGTCGGCGGCGTGTGCTACACCGCGGGCGTGCCGTTCTATATCGCCAAAAACGTACGCTATCTGCACAGCGTGTTTCACCTGTGGGTGCTCGCCGGCAGCATCTTCCAGTTCATGGCGGTGATCCTCTTCGTAATCTAGCGACCACGCCTTCGCGCCCGCGTCCTCGTTTGGGCGCTGGCACAATTGCCGTATCCGCCATCAACGTTTTACCCTAACGTCCCGAATCTTGGAGGTTCGAGAAACTCCCGATGGACATAACCATCTCCCTTATCACTACCCTCGTTTTAACCCTCATCAACGGCTACTTCTCTATGTCCGAGATGGCGCTCACCACGGCAAAGCGCGCTGTGCTGGAGCACGATGCCGAGGAAGGCGACAAACGCGCCGAGCGCGCCGTCCAGCTCGCCGCAGACTCCGATCAGCTGTTGGCCACCATCCAGGTCGCCATCACGCTCGTGGGCTTTGCCTCGTCCGCCGTCGCCTCGACGAGCCTGTCCGACCCGCTTGCCACGTGGCTCATGAGCTTTGGCATCGCGCCGCTCTCTGCCATTGCGCGCGGCCTGGCGCCGGTCATCATCACCGTCGCCGTCGCCTTCGTGTCCATCGTGATTGGCGAGCTCGTGCCCAAGCGCATCGGCCTCGCTAACGCCGAGGGCGTATCCAAGCAGGTCGTGGGACCGCTCTCGGTGTTCCAAAAGATCGCCCGCCCGCTCGTGTGGCTGACCGGTGCCTGCTCCGACGGTCTGGCCCGCATCCTGCGCATCAAGAGCGCCGATGACCGCCAGAACGTCTCGGAGGAAGAGATCAAGTACATGGTCTCGGAGCAGGACGACCTGCTCGACGAGGAAAAGCGTATGATTCACGAGATCTTCGACCTGGGCGACACCGTTGCCCGCGAGGTCATGGTGCCGCGCGTGGACACCACCATGTGCGAGGACGACGAGACGGTCGCCGACGTGCTGTCCGCCATGCGCCAGACCGGCTTTAGCCGCATCCCCGTCTATCACGAGGATCCCGACAACGTCGCCGGCATCGCGCACATCAAGGACCTGATCCAGCCTTCGCTCGACGGCAAGGGCGACCAGCCCATCGCCGACTTTTTGCGCGACGCCACCTTTGTGCCCGACACCAAGGACATCCTGCCGCTGCTGTCCGAGATGCAGACCTCGCACGACCAGATCGTAGTGGTCGTGGACGAGTACGGCGGCACGGCCGGCATCATCACCATCGAGGACATCGTCGAGGAGATCGTGGGCGAGATTGAGGACGAGTTCGATCCCGACAACAAGTACCTCACGCGCCTTTCGCGCCGAGAGTGGCTTGTCGATGGGCGTTTTTCGTGCGATGACGCGATTGAGCTTGGTTGGCCGCTCGAGGAAAGCGATGATTATGAGACCATCGCCGGCTGGATTTTGGAGCTTTGCGACTCGGTGCCCGACATCGGAGAGGTGTTTGAGGTTGCGGGGTACAAGTTTAAGGTGCAGTCGATGCGTGGCCAGCGCATCTCGCTCATTCGCGTGATCGCTCCGGCCGAAACCGATAAGAAGGATTCCGAGTCCTCGGCAGATAAGCCGGCGGCGTCGGACGCGGGTTCTGCGGACCCGCACGATGGCGACGAGTAGGGCGAGGAAGAGTAGGGGAGAGTTATGGCAGGCCTGTTCAACATCCTTAAGGTCACCGTCAGCGAGGACAAGATCTGCGCGCATGTGCTGGTGAACCCCGGCATGCCGCT
>URZN01000234.1 GCA_900552345.1 uncultured Collinsella sp.
GGTATAGGGAATAGCGAGCTCCTCGGCCGCGTGCGCCGCCATCTCGATAGTCGTCGTACGGTTGTCGCTCGTGGCGGTAATGTCCAAAAAGACGACCTCGTCCGCACCCTCGCGGTCGTAGGCGCGGGCCAGCTCCACCGGGTCGCCCGCATCGCGCAGGCTCACAAAGTTGACGCCCTTGACCACGCGGCCGTCCTTAACATCCAGACAGGGAATCACGCGTTTGGTAAGCATGGGCTACTCCTCCCCTCGGGCGGCGGCCAGCGCCTGGGCCAGCGTAAAGTTGCCCTCGTAGAGCGCGCGACCGGTAATGGCACCTTCAATCGTGCCCTCACCCACCGCGGCCAGTGCGCGGATATCGTCGAGCGTCGAGATACCGCCCGACGCCACGACGGGAAAGCCCGCGACCTCGGCCACATGACGATACGCCGCCACATCGATGCCCGTCTGCATGCCATCGCGCGCGATGTCGGTATAGACCAGGTGTTTAAAGCCCAGCTCGGTGAGCTGCGCCACGGCGTCGTCGAGCGCCACGCCCGCGCCGTCACGCCAGCCGTTCACCCTGACCTGGCCGTCGCGAGCGGCGATGTCGGCCACGAGCAGCTCGCCAAAGCCGCGAGCCGCCACCTCGGCAAATCCCGGCTCGGTCACCAGCACGGTGCCTAGTGCGATGCGACGCGCGCCGTAGCCGGCCAGCTCGTCGATGCGTGCAAGCGAGCGAACGCCGCCGCCCACGTCCACGGACAGACCGTCGACGCCGCAGATGGCCTCGATCGCCGCCGAGTTGGCAGCGCACGCGTCCTCGTCCTCGCCAAAGGCAGCGGACAGGTCGACGACGTGCACCCAGCTCGCGCCCTGCTCGGCAAAGGAGCGGGCAACAGCCACGGGGTCGTCGGAGTATACCTTGCAGCGGCTCCGGTCGCCGCGCTCCAAGCGCACGACCTTGCCGCCGATCAAATCGATTGCGGGAAACAGAATCATCTGCCGACCTCCTCGACGATGCTCACGAAGTTCTTAAGAATGCGCTGACCCAGCGCAGAAGATTTCTCGGGATGGAACTGGCAGCCCCACACGTTACCGTGGCGCACGATGCACGGGAAGCTCCGCGTGTAGTGTGTGCGCGCCAGCACATCGGCGGCATCGGCATCGTCTGCCACCGCGTAGCTGTGGGTGAAGTACATGTTGGCACCCTCGGCAAAACCGTCGAGCAGCGAATCGGCCGCACCGGCGGGCGTCATGTGCACCTGGTCCCAACCCACGTGCGGCACCTTCAGGCGGCTCGACTCCAGGCGCGTGCACGAGCCGCGCATGATGCCCAGGCCATCGACCCAGGGGCCGCCAGCCTGCTCAGAGGCATCGTCGTCCGCGTCCGCACCCTCGTCCACAGGCACGCCCTCGTCGCCGCGCTCAAAAAACAGCTGAAGGCCCAGGCAGATGCCGAGCAGCGGAGTTCCAGCGGCAACGGCGTCGAGCACCGCGTCCGCCTCGCCGCTCTCGCGCATAAAGGCAATCGCGTCGTAGAACGCACCCACGCCTGGGATGACCAGGCCGTCGGCGTTACGGATCTGCTCCGGGTCGTCCGACGTGCAGGCGACGGCACCGGCGCGCGCAAGCCCGCGCACAACGCTCGACAAGTTGCCCTTGTGGTAGTCGACCACCACGATCTTCGGTTCGCCCATGCGACCCCTCCCTTATCTCATCGTCCAAAACCACCACGAAGGTGCCTGTCCCCTTTGTGGTGGTTTTACCCTTGTGACGGTTACAGCGAGCCCTTGGTGCTGGGGATGCCTTGCACGCGGGGATCGAGCTCGCAGGCGCGGCGCATCGTGCGGCCCACGGCCTTAAAGGCCGCCTCGATAATGTGATGCGAGTTGCCGCCCACCAGCTCGCGCACGTGCAGCGTGAGCTTGGCGTCGCGCGCAAAGGCGTAGAAGAACTCGACGGCTAGCTCGGTATCGAAGCTGCCCACGCGCTCGGTCGGCACAGGCAGCTCGCAGTAGGCTTGCCCGCGGCCCGAGATGTCAACGGCGGCCATCACGAGCGTCTCGTCCATGGCGATCGCCGCGTCGGCAAAGCGCGTAATGCCCGCCTTGTCGCCCAGCGCCTGACAAAACGCCTCGCCCAGCACGATGCCCGTGTCCTCGACGGTATGGTGCGCGTCGACCTCGACGTCGCCCACCGCGTGTACCGTCAAATCAAACAAACCGTGGCGGCCAAAGGCGTTGAGCATGTGGTCGAAAAACGGCACGCCGGTCGAGATATCGCACGTACCGGTTCCATCCAGGTCGAGTTTGACGACAATATCGGTCTCCCCCGTCTTACGGGTTACCTCGGCATAACGGCCCATCTACATCTCCTCCTTCACCAGCGCGGCAAACGCAGCCAGCACCTCGTCGTTTTCCTGCGGGGTACCCACAGTAATGCGCAGACAGTCCGCAAGGCCCGGTGCATAGCTAAAGTCGCGTACCAAAATCGAATACTCATCGCGCAGACGCTCGCGCACGCGCGTGGCGTGCGGCGTGCGCACGAGCACAAAGTTTGCTGCGCTCGGCCATGCCTCCACGGGCATGACCTCGGCAGCCATCACGCGCAGGGCGCACAGCTCGCGCTCGCGCTCGGATGCGACCTGCGCCACCACGGGCGCGTACGCATCGCGGGCACGCACGCAGGCAAGCGCGGCGGCCTGGCTCAGCACGTTGACCGAATAGATCTGGCGAATCGCCGCGAACACCTCGATGACCTCGGGCGCCGCGATCACGTAGCCCAGGCGCGTGCCAGCGGCGCCAAACGCCTTGGACAGCGTATGCAAAATCACCAGGTTGGGATGCTCGGCGATAAGTCCCTGCGCCGTGGTGGCCGCGCCAAACGAATCGTCGGCAAACTCAACGTAAGCCTCGTCGACCATGACCATGCCGGGGCAGGCATTGCACAGGGCCGCGACAAAGTCGAGCGGTGCCACGTCACCCGTGGGATTGTTGGGCGAGGTCACGATTGCCAGGTTGCACTCGGGCGCGGCCGCGAGCACAGCAGCTTGGTCGAGCTCAAAGGTCGCCGGATCGCGCCACACGTCGCGCACCTCGGTCTGGCACAGAGATGCAAAGAAGGCATACTCGCTAAAACACGGCGGGCAGTTGAGCAGGGTCCGCCCCGCGCCGCCAAACGCCAGCAGATAGTTATAGAGCAACTCGTCGCCGCCGTTGCCCACGCAGATGTTCTCGCGCGTCACGCCATGCCAGGCAGCAAGCTCGTCGCGCAGATCGTTGGACATGGGATCGGGGTAGCGGTTGAGCGGTGTGGCAGCCAGAGCCGCATCGATTGCCTCGCGCACGCCGGCCGGCACGGGATAGGTGTTCTCGTTGGCCGAAAGGTTGA
>URZN01000235.1 GCA_900552345.1 uncultured Collinsella sp.
CCAGTTCTATAACCTGCTTGTCCTTGGGCAGTTTGGCTTCTGGACGGTTGTGGCTATCGTGCTGCTGGTCGCGATGCTCTTCCAGATTTTCCGTCCTATGCCCAAGCACGCTTGGACCGACGAGGACGAGACCAACACTGCTTCCGCTGCAGTTTCCGCCTAAGTCCGAATAAGGATCAACCCCTTTCCACGAGCCCGGGTGTCTCAGTGACACTCGGGCTTTTTGGTAGGGGAGATGTGGCGTTTCCGCAGATAAAACCGACCAAAATAAACCTGTCCCTTTTTGGTAGGTGGAGAATGGGGTAAAGTAAGTGGTGGTTAACTAGAGGAGGCTTGCTATGGCACCTATCGATATTGTTGTACTGGCTGTTATCGGTATTGCGTTTGTCGCCGTGTGCGTGCGCATCTACCGCAAGGGCACCTGCGCCGACTGCGCTCAGGGTGGCGTTTGCACCGGGCATTGCTCCAACAAAAAGACGTGCGCCGCACTTAAGGGCGTGGACAAAATCGCCGAAGACTTGGGCCGCGGTATCAAATAAGGTCCGGACATCCAAGCGCTCCGCGGGCATCCGTTCGCGGGGCGCTTTGTGCATTTGAGGGAGAGCACGGCGAGTCGAAGAGTATTTTTGGGGTATCGTTAACTGGACTATTAATTGGCAACTTATCTATAACGGAGTAACCGCATGAGCGCTCGCGTAACCATGAAGGACATAGCCGCCGAGCTTGGCGTTTCCATCAATACCGTGCACAAGGCTCTGACGGGAAAGGCCGGCGTGAGCGAATCCGTGCGCGCCAAGGTGAACGCTAAGGCCGAGGCCATGGGCTATCACCGCAACACAAGTGCCTCAAGCCTGCGCCGCAAGGATATCAATCTGGTGTTTTGTCTGCCCCGCGCATCGCGCGAGGGAGCGTACTTTTTCCGTTACCTGTGGGAAGGCTGCAATCGCTTTGAACAGGAGGTCATCGACCGGGGCATTACGGTTGAGCGCGTTGAATTTGGCGTGGGCGGCTACGCTGATGCACTCGAGCAAATCGACGAGCGTCTGCAGGTGGGCGAGAAGATTGATGGCTTGCTCGCCTATGCGCCGGGCGACGATCGTGCGACTGAGCTTTTGGGGCAGATCGCCGAGGCGGGCGTGACGATTGAGCTTGTCGACGGCGACCGTCCGCATTTGAATCGTTTGGGTGCGAGCTCGGCCGATTATTCGACGGCAGGCAGCCTTATGGCCGAGCAGGCGGCAAACCTGGTCCATGCTTCTGGGGCCGACGCCCGCGTGCTCCTTTTGACAGGCGACCCATATACCGATTCGCACTATCTAACCGCCCGCGCCTTCCACAATTACCTGCGCGAACGTGATATTCCATGGCAGGTTGAGGATCTTGCAGGTGCCCATGCGCAAGTCAAACAACTCGAGCATGAGCTCGAAAAGCGCTTGAGTGCGCCGGACGCCCCCGAACTTATCTGTAGCGTTTTTGCCGTTGGTTCCGAAGTGGTTGCCGACGCGCTCGTCTCGACCGGCAAGGCCGGTCAGGTCATGGTGATCGGCAACGACCTGTTTCCCGAAAGTGCTCTGGCCTTGCGCCGCGGTATCTTTACCAATATTGTCTATAAGGACCCGACGAGCCTGGCGTATCGCGGCGCTAAGACGCTGGGCGATTATCTGCTGTGGGGAAGGACCCCGACGGTGCCCGTCCAGAAGGGTGCCGTCGAGATGGTATTTGCCAGCAATGTCGACCGCTACTGCGAACTTGCGGGTATTTAGCCGATTGAGCAGGTACCCCCTCTTGCGACGTGCATTTTTGGGAGTATTCAGCATTGGCATGCCCTGAATGAGGTGCAGAACGACTGTTTTAAGTGCCCCCGATGGCGTAATTTGCCATCGGGGGCACTTTTTATGCCGATCGGGCGCTATCTGCGTTCCAAATAGGACGCTGAGGATGGCGCACGGCGCGCTCCAATGCT
The DNA here is from genome assembly GCA_900552345.1 of uncultured Collinsella sp. Lineage (GTDB taxonomy): Bacteria > Actinomycetota > Coriobacteriia > Coriobacteriales > Coriobacteriaceae > Collinsella. Next base: position 1,964 of record URZN01000235.1, read on the forward strand.
GAATACTCCCAAAAATGTACGTCGGGACATGACCCACCTGAGCAAAAGCGCTCAAGTTCGGTGTTCGGGGACGCCAACCGGTCCGCAATGCATGCAAGTCACAGCTCCGGCAACCGTTGAACGGGCAAAACCTACCGTTCACCCCATGGTTGTTAGGTGAACGTTCACCTTTTGAGTCGTAATGGATTAGTATGGTGAACGTTCACCTAGAGGATGACGAGCGTATTGTGCGCCCGCTCCGCAAACAAAGGGGTTGTTTGATGAAAAACTTCATGGACGATCAGGATTTCCTGCTGAGCACCAAGACCGGCGAGGAGCTGTTCCACAACTTTGCCGAGGGCATGCCCATCGTCGACTATCACTGCCACATTTCTCCTAAGGAGATTTGGGAGGACAAGCGTTTCGAGAACATCACCGAGGTTTGGCTGGGCGGCGACCACTACAAGTGGCGCCTGATGCGTGCCAACGGCGTCGACGAGCGTTTTATCACTGGCGACGCCCCTGCTCGCGAGAAGTTCCAAAAGTGGGCCGAGACCCTGGGTCGCTGCGTTGGCAACCCCGTCTTTGAGTGGAGCCACCTGGAGCTTAAGCGCTACTTTGGCTACGAGGGCGTCCTCAACGGCAAGACTGCCCAGGAGGTCTGGGACCTTGCCAACGCCAAGCTCGCCGAGGCCAGTTTCACCTGCCGCAACCTGATCAAGCAGTCCAACGTCCGCATGATCTGCACTACCGACGACCCCGCCGACAGCTTTGAGTGGCACAAGAAGATTGCCGCCGACGACAGCTTTGACGTTCAGGTCGTTCCCGCCATGCGCCCCGATGCCGCTTTGCGCATCGAGCGCGGCCAGGAGTTTGCCGACTACTGCAAGCACCTTTCCGAGGTTGCCGGCGTCGAGGTCAGCGACTTTGAGGGCATGAAGGCTGCCATTTCCAAGCGCTACGACGTTGCTCACGAGCTGGGCTGCCGCGCCTCCGACCACGCACTCGACTACGTTATGTACGTCCCGGCTACCGCCGACGAGATCGAGGCTATCTTTGCCAAGGGTCTGGCTGCCGAGCCGCTTACCGAGGAAGAGGTCCTCAAGTACAAGACTGCCTTTATGCAGTTCGTTGCCGGCGAGTATGTCCGTCTGGGCTGGGCCATGCAGCTGCACTTTGGCTGCAAGCGCGACAACAACCGCGCCATGTTTGCCAAGCTCGGTCCCGATACCGGCTACGATTGCATCTCCAACTACACGCCGTCCGACCAGCTTGCCGATTTCCTCAACTCCATTCAGGAGACCTGCGGCCTGCCCAAGACCATTCTGTACAGCCTGAACCCCATCGATAACACCATGATCGATACCGTCATGGGCTGCTTCCAGGAGGCTCCGACCG
>URZN01000236.1 GCA_900552345.1 uncultured Collinsella sp.
CGAGGCTCAACCGGAAAGCGCGTCCCACTCTGGGTGCCAATTCCGGGATGCATTTTCCGCAGCGGCGTTGGCTACCTGCCGTCGTCGTCCTGGGCTTCATCGCGTGCGTAGAGCTCCAGCATGCGGCGGCGGTATTCGTGCACGGCGAGCTTGGCGCGCTCCAGGCGGCGGCGTTCACGCGGAGTCAGCTCGGACGGGTCAATCTCGTCTCCATAGGTCTTATCGGCAAGCAGGTGCGCCGCGTCCACGATGCGGGCATCGATGTGGCCGCTCGCTGCCTCTGCGGAAAGACGCTCGGCAATCGTATCGAGCGTAGGCAGGCCCTCGAATACGCGACCATGTCCATGCGAGGTCAGCAGCTCGTGCTCGCGTGCGAGCAGGCTCGCCAAATCGTGATGGGCGCGCAGGATGTCGAGCGCATCGGATGGATGCACGGCAACCTCTGCCACGGCAGCGACCGGTGCAGCGTCGACCACGCGGTAGAAGAGCTGCGCGAGCAATGGCATCAAGAACACTGTGATGGCGCCGGCGGCAACCATGACCGACGCAATATCTTGCGACAGCGCGCCCGCGTTGACGGCAACGCTCGTCACGGCAACGATAATCGGCAGCGCCGTGGTGCAGTACAGGGCCACGGTTATGCGACCATACGCCGAAACGTCGCGCGTCGCAGGACAAATGCTCATAGAGATGAGAATGGGCACGGCGCGAATGATCAGCAACGCCACGATAAAGCCCGCGAGCAGCCCGGGGCGCGACGCTACGGCCGTCAGGTCGATCTTTGCGCCCGATACGGTAAAGAACACCGGAATCAAAAAGCCGTAGGCCAGGCCGTCGAGCTTGGTCTCAAGCGTATGGTTGCCCTCGGGGATGATATAGCGCAGGACAAAGCCGGCGGCAAAAGCGCCCAATACGATATCGAGGCTAAAGATGGCCGAGAACGCCACGAGCGTGACCAAAATAAGCACTGTCAGGCGTACGAACGTCTGCGACGTGGTATCGGCGCGCTCCTCGACAAACGCAAAGAAGCGGCTGCCGACGCGTTTGGAGCGGCTGGGGACCACGGCAAGCAGCACGCACACGGCGGCAAATAAGCCCAAGATCAGCAGCGTCTCGATGCCCGTACGGGCAGACAGCAGTACCGACATGGCGAGCACGGGGCCGAGCTCGCCCCACGTACCATAGGCAAGAATCGAATCACCGACGCGCGTTCCGGCAAGCAACCGCTCGCGCAAGATGGGCATGAGCGCCCCAAGCGCCGTCGAGGTCAAGGCGAGCGTCACAGCGATACCGTCGAAATGGCTGACCGAGAACCACGGGGTAAAGCGCACGGCGAGCCAGGCGATACAAAATGTGACAGCCCACGTGGCCATACCGTAGCGGCCCTCGACGCCCGTGATGTTCTTGGGATCGATCTCAAAGCCGGCAAGCAGGAACAAAAATGCCAGACCGAGCTCTGACACGAGCGAGACCTCGGCATCTACATGGATGACGCCAAGCATATGGGGTCCCAGCACCGCGCCGAACACGAGCAAAAAGACCGTTTCGGGAACGGGCTTTCCGGGAATCGCCGAGGCGATGAAGGGGCTTGCAAAGGCCACGAGCGCGATGATGGCGAGTGAAACGAATGCCATGTGATGCCTTTCTCTTGTTTGCGCTTCACTGTAGCACCCTCGCCGTCCTCAACGCGCCGCGAGCTGTCGTATCATAGTGAGGTTTACAAACATGTGGCTCAAGGCGACCGCAGGGCAGACCCCGCAAACCGACCGCTGCCGCATACCGTACCGTACGCCCAACCGATCAGGAAGGCAGGAACCAATGGTCTCTCGTATCTACGTGGAGAAGAAACCCGGGTTCGACGTCGAGGCTCAGCAGCTCAAGGGCGAGCTGACCGAGATTCTCGGCATCAAGGGCATCGAGGCCCTGAGGATCATCAACCGCTACGACGTCGAGGGCATCGACGGGGAGCTTTTCCGCTCCTGCGTGCCGACCGTCTTTAGCGAGCCCCAGGTCGATGTGACCTACGACGAGCTCCCCGCAAGCGATGGTGCCGTCTTTGCCGTCGAATTCCTGCCTGGCCAGTTTGACCAGCGCGCCGACTCCGCCAGCGAGTGCGTGCAGCTCATCAGCCAGGGCGAGCGCCCCGCCGTGCGCTCCGCCAAGGTCTATATGATCTCGGGCGCTCTGGACGAAGCCGCCATCAAGGCCATCAAGCACTACGTGGTGAACCCCGTCGAGGCGCGCATCGCCTCGCTCGACCTGCCCGAGACGCTGTACATGGAGACCCCCGAGCCCCAGCCCGTCGAAGTGCTCGACGGCTTCCGCGAGCTCGATGAGGCCGGCCTTGCCGTCTTCATCGCCGATCGCGGTCTTGCTATGGACGAGGCGGACATCGCCTTCTGCCAGCAGTACTTCCGCGATGAGGACCGCGACCCCACCATCACCGAGATCCGCGTGATCGACACCTACTGGTCCGACCACTGCCGCCACACCACCTTCGGCACCGTCCTAGATGACGTGACGATCGACGACGCCGTGGTGCAGCAGGCCTTCGACCGCTACATGGAGATGCGCCATGAGCTCGGTCGCGACGCCAAGCCCGTCTGCCTCATGGACATGGGCACCATCGGCGCCAAGTACCTTAAGAAGACCGGCGTCATGACCGATGTCGACGAGTCCGAGGAGATCAACGCCTGCACTGTCAAGGTGAAGGTCGATGTCGACGGCGAGGACCAGGACTGGCTGTTCCTGTTTAAGAACGAGACCCACAACCACCCGACCGAGATCGAGCCCTTCGGCGGTGCCGCCACCTGCGTGGGCGGCGCCATCCGCGACCCGCTCTCGGGCCGCAGCTACGTGTACCAGGCCATGCGCGTCACCGGCGCCGGAGACCCCACCGTCCCCGTGTCCAAGACGCTCGAGGGCAAGCTGCCGCAGCGCAAGCTCGTAACCACCGCTGCCGCCGGCTACTCCAGCTACGGCAACCAGATCGGCCTTGCCACCGGCCAGGTCAACGAGCTCTATCACCCCGGCTACGTGGCCAAGCGCATGGAGGTCGGCGCCGTCGTGGGCGCTACCCCGGCAAACCACGTGCGCCGCGAGTGCCCCGCCCCCACCGACAAGATCATCCTGCTGGGCGGCCGCACCGGCCGTGACGGCATCGGCGGCGCCACCGGCTCCTCCAAGACCCAGAATACTGAGTCCATCGAGACCTCGGGCGCCGAGGTCCAGAAGGGCAACGCCCCGGTCGAGCGCAAGCTGCAGCGCCTCTTCCGCCGCGGCGACGCCTGCCGCCTGATCAAGCGCTGCAACGACTTTGGCGCCGG
>URZN01000237.1 GCA_900552345.1 uncultured Collinsella sp.
TCGTGCTTTCCATAGAAGACCGCGCTTTTCATGGTGACTCCTTAACGTGGCGGTGAATGTTGTAATGAAGTATAGGCATGTCTATAGATATAGACAAGCACATCTAGACAAGTAGAAAAGAAAAATGAAATGCAGCCATCAGCTATGTCAGATTTAACAGGCGAAATACTGGACATATACCGCGTTTACAGCCAATAATCAACCGTTTACCGACCGTAGTATTAATGCTAACTTGTCTAGATAAGTGATATGATAAAAATAGAAGCGCAAGAAGTCAGGGAAGCGGGCCCACCCGTCCTATTGCACGAGGTACACGCAAACGGCGCGTCTGCGGTCTCGAGTGAAGCCAAAACCGCAGTCGCTCCGAATGAAGAGAGGGGGATTCCCCGTCATGATGCAAAAGATACAACGTTTCGGCGGTGCAATGTACACGCCTGCAATTCTTTTCGCATTTTCCGGAATCGTCGTCGGCCTGGGTACGTTGTTTACCACCGAGGCGATCTTTGGCGAGATGGCCACTGCGGGCCATCTTTGGTTTGATTGCTGGAATGTGCTGCTCCAGGGTGGTTGGACGCTCTTTAACCAGATGCCGTTGCTGTTTTGCGTAGCGTTGCCAATCTCGCTCGCGAACAAGCAGAACGCTCGCTGCTGCATGGAGGCTTTGGCCATCTACCTTACCTTCAACTACTTTGTAAGCACAATCTTGGGGCAGTGGGGCCCTGTCTTTGGTGTTGACTACTCTGTCGAGGCGGGCAGTGGTACTGGTCTTGCCACTATCGCAAGCATCAAAACGCTTGATATGGGCATCATGGGCGCGCTCATTATCTCTGGTATCGCCACGATGCTGCATAACAAGTTCTTCGACACCGAACTTCCTGAGTGGCTGGGCGTGTTCTCGGGCTCCGTGTTCATCTATATGATCGGTTTCTTCGTTATGGTTCCGGTCGCTCTTATCGCCTGCCTGGTGTGGCCGCATGTTCAGGCTGCTATCTCCGCCTTCCAGGGATTCATCCTTTCCGCCGGTACGTTCGGCGTTGGCGTCTTTGCTTTCTTCGAGCGCGTGCTGATTCCTACAGGCCTTCACCACTTTATCTATACGCCGTTCTATTACGACAACGCGGCGGTCAATGGCGGCATCTTTGCCGCTTGGGCTAACATCCTGCCCCAACTGGCTGCCGATCCGAGCGTTGCTCTTAAGGATGCCGCACCCTGGGCTGCCTATACCTGCCCTGGTTGGACTAAGGTCTTCGGCTCGCTTGGCGTCGCCATTGCGTTTTATATGACCGCCAAACCCGAGCGCAAGCAGCGCGTCAAGGCTCTGCTGATCCCGGTCACCCTTACCGCTATGCTTTGCGGTATTACCGAGCCGCTTGACTTCACCTTCCTGTTCATCGCGCCCGGCCTGTTCGTCGTCCACTGCGTGCTCGGAGCGCTTGGCTGCATGGCTCAAAACCTCCTTGGCGTCGTGGGTATCTTCGACGGCGGCATCATCTCGATGCTCTCGTGGGACTGGCTGCCCCTTTGGGCCGCACACGGTCTGCAGTACGCCATCTCCATCCTTGTCGGTCTGTGCTTTACCGCTCTTTGGGTCGTGGTCTTCCGTTTCCTGATCGTCAAGTTCGACTTTAAGACCCCCGGTCGCGAGGATGACGATGTTGAGGTCGAGCTCAAGTCCAAGGCCGACTACAAGCAAAAGCAGGGCGGTGCTGCTGGCAAATCGGCCGCCCAGAGTAAAGATGATGAGCGCTTGGTGCTTGCCGAGAACATCCTCGATCTGCTCGGTGGCACGGATAACATCATCGATGTAACGAACTGCGCTACCCGTCTGCGCGTTAACGTCAAGGACAAGAGCGTCGTTGCACCCGAGGCTTCCTTCAAGGCGATCGGTACGCATGGCTTGGTGGTCCAAGGTCAGTCAATCCAGGTCATCATCGGCCTTAGCGTCCCGCAGGTTCGCGAGAAGTTCGAGAGTCTTCTGAAGTTCGAGAGTCTTCTGTAAACCATCGTCCATCGAAACAATCGGCCTTGCAGAGCCGGTATGCACCGCAAGGCCGATTCTAGAGATAAAAAACTCCACTTCTAGGTAACAATTCCAAACCGTGCAGGCCGCGTACGGGGATGGATTGAGCAAGCGGCCAGAATGAGGAGGACATCATGTCCAAGAAAAACTATGCCGTGACCATTGCCGGCGGTGGCTCTACCTTCACCCCGGGCATCGCTCTGATGCTGCTTGAGGAGCGCGACCGCTTTCCGGTCAACAAGGTGACCTTCTACGATAACAACGCCGAGCGCCAGGAGATCGTGGCCAAGGCCTGCGAGATCTACTTCCACGAGAACGCCCCCGAGGTTGAGTTCAACTACACCACCGACCCCGAGACCGCATTCACCGGGACCGACTTCGTCCTTGCTCACATCCGCGTCGGCCTGTACGCTATGCGTGAGCTCGACGAGAAGATCCCTCTCAAGTACGGCTGCGTTGGCCAAGAGACCTGCGGCGCCGGCGGTATCGCCTACGGCATGCGCTCCATTGGTGGCGTCATCGAGATCCTCGACTACATGGAGAAGTACAGCCCCAACGCCTGGATGCTCAACTACTCCAACCCCGCGGCCATCGTCGCCGAGGCCTGCCGCGTGCTGCGCCCCAACAGCCGCATCATCAACATCTGCGACATGCCGATCGACCTCATGGATAAGATGAGCCGTATGTGCGGCATCAAGGATCGTCGCGAGCTGCAGTATAGCTACTACGGCCTCAACCACTTTGGTTGGTGGAGCAAGATCTACGACAAGGACGGCAACGACCTCATGCCGCAGATTAAGGAGCACATGGCTAAGAACGGCTACCTGGACGGCATCGAGCACGAGGCCGGTAAGGGGCAGCATGTCGAGGAGAGCTGGATTCACACCTTCGGCAAGGCCAAGGATGTCTATGCTGTCGATCCCGAGACGATTCCCAATACCTACCTCAAGTATTACCTGTACCCGGACTATGTCGTCGAGACGTCTGACCCCAACTACACTCGCGCCAATGAGGTTATGGACGGCCGCGAGAAGAAGGTCTTTGGCGCTTGCCGCGACATCATCGCCAAGGGTACGGCTAAAGACGGCGGCTTTGAGCCCGACGTACACGCCAACTACATCGTCGACCTTGCCTGCGCACTGGCCGAGAACACGCTCGAGCGCTTCCTGCTGATTGTCCCCAACGATGGTGCTGTGCCCAACTTCGACCCGACGGCCATGGTCGAGGTGCCTTGCATCGTCGGTTCCAACGGCTTTGAGAAGATCTGCCAGGGCCCGATCCCGCAGTTCCAGAAGGGCCT
>URZN01000238.1 GCA_900552345.1 uncultured Collinsella sp.
ATGGTGCAATGCCCGACCTATGCCGAGGGCGAGCTCGAGTACGAGGTCTTGCGCCGGGTGGGCAAAGCTGCCTGCGACGAGGTTGCCGAAGGCCGGCGTCAGACCGATGACTATCGCGACTATATCGAGAGTTGGGTCCACGAGGCCAAACTGCCCCTGGCGGCGGCTCACCTGATTTTGGAAAACCTGGACGGCGGCGAAGACGACCTGTCGCGTGTGGATGACCTGGGTCGCGAGCTGGCTCGCGTGGAGCGTTATATCGATCAGGCGCTGTACTACGCGCGCTCGGAAGTCGTGGAGCGCGACTACCTGATTCGTCGCTGGGATCTTAAGACCTTGGTGACGGGCGCGATCAAAGCCAACGCGCGCGAGCTCATCGCGGCGCACGTGGCGCCGGTGTGCGAGAACCTCGACTTTGAGGTGTTTACCGACGAGAAGTGGCTCGAGTTTATCCTGGGCCAGCTCATCCAGAACAGCATTAAATACGCACGTGAGGATGGCGCGAAGATCACGTTTTCGGGCGCGTTGCTGGACGAGGGCCTGGCGAGTGAGCGCATCGAGCTTACCGTCGCGGACAACGGCTGTGGCGTGTGTGCGGCCGACCTGCCCCGCGTGTTCGAGAAGGGCTTTACCGGCGACAACGGTCGCACCACCAAGCGCGCAACGGGTATCGGCCTCTACCTGGTGGCGCGTCTGTGCTCCAAGATGGGCATCGACGTCACCGCAGCGTCCGAGCCCAGCGAAGGCTTCGTCGTCACGTTTGCCTTCTCAACCAACAAGTTCCAATACTTTGAGTAGTCAGCCCGTCTTACGGTGCGGACGGCTATGTTCCCGAACGTGAACTTAGCTAAAGCAATTGGTGCTATGTTCCCGAACGTGAACATAGCCATGAGGCTCAAATGAATCTCCTATAACAAAAACGTGCCGCCCCAAACGGGGCGGCACGCCATTTTTCTATCAGCCAACTCGTTGAAGTAAGGCTGCGAAGGCCGCGGGGCCGGGAGGGGCTTCCTAAGGGCACATCCCGCAGCCGCAACGCGGCGAGGACGTGCCCGTGGAAACCCCGCAGGCCCCGCGGCCGGTGGGAGCTACGCTACTTCACGACCAGAATGTCGCAGTCGGTATTGCGCAGCAGGAACGTCGAAATCGAGCCCAAGAGCGCGTACTTAATTGAGGACAGGCCGCGGGCGCCGCAGAGCACCAGATCGGGCTTGACCACGTCGAGCATCTCATCCTTGAGCGTCTCACGAATGCGGCCGGTGCGAATCATGACCTCGACCTCGGGAATGTCGGGATTGGCTTTGGCCTCCTCGAGCTGCTTGGCGATGGAGTTGTTAAAGGCCTCCTCCAAGCCGTTGACCAGGTCGACCGGATAGGAACCGGCGCTCTCGAGCGCGGTGGAGTCGATAACGTGGCCGATGATCAGCTTAGCGCCGTTGTTCGCGGCGACCTTGATGGCGCGTGCGAGCACAAAATCCTGCTGCTCAGTACCGTCGAGTGAAACAAATACCTTGGTATAGCCCTCGTTCATGGTTTCCTCCTTGGTCTATCGCACGGGCGCGGGGCTCGTGCGTCGGGCGGGCGCGGGCGCGTTGGCCGCCGGACACTTTATCTTGTTGCAGTTATACCCAAGGATTTCGGTTTGACCGCTCGCAATTCTGTGAACGGGCGAGTTTTTTGGTAAGGGTAGGCACAGGCGTGCCGCCAACGGTTGATAATGGGACATCGCCCGCACCGTCCGCAGAACATCTACCGGCGGGTGTCTAATGAGGGGGTCCCTTTGGATATCATCGAGCTTCTAAAATCTGCCTTCATGGGCCTGGTCGAGGGCATCACCGAATGGCTGCCTGTTTCGTCGACCGGTCACATGATCTTGGTGGACGAGTTCGTCAAGATGAACGTGAGCGAGACGTTCTGGAATATGTTCCTGGTCGTGATTCAGCTCGGCGCCATTTTGGCCGTCTGCGTCCTGTTCTTCTACGACCTTAACCCGTTTTCTCCCAGCAAGGGCAAGGAGGGCCGTCGCGACACCTGGGTGCTGTGGGGCAAGATTGTGCTCGGCTGCATTCCCGCCGCGGCGATCGGTCTGCCGCTCAACGACTGGATGGAGGAGCATTTCTACAATGCTCCCGTCGTGGCGCTGGCGCTCATTGTGTACGGCGTACTGTTTATCGTGATTGAGAACTGGCGCGCGAGCAAGCGTGAGGAAATGGCCGTTGCCGGTTCGTTTGGTTCGCGTGCTGTGGTGGCGGGCGGACGTCCCGCCGGTGCGCACTTTGCGGCGCCCGCCGCGGCTACCGCTGAGGATGAGGACGATGACGAGAACCTGGACTTTGGCTCCATCGCCACGCTCGAGGACCTGAGCTGGAAGACTGCGCTGGGTATCGGCTGCTTCCAGGTGCTTTCGCTGGTGCCTGGTACGTCTCGTTCCGGTTCTACCATCATCGGTGGCCTGCTTTTGGGCTGCACACGTTCGGTGGCGTCCAAGTTTACGTTCTTCCTGGCCATCCCTGTCATGTTTGGCGCGAGTGCGCTCAAGCTGGTCAAGTACTTCATCAAGGGCGGCACGTTCGGCGCCAACGAGGTCGCTATCTTGGGCGTGGGCTGCGTTGTGGCCTTTGTGGTTTCGCTCATCGCCATCAAGTGGCTCATGGGATTCGTCCGCCGTCACGACTTTAAGTGCTTCGGTGTTTACCGCATCATCCTGGGCATCGTGGTGCTCGCATACTTCTTTGTTCTGGAGCCGATGCTCGGCCTCTAGCTTAGTCGACGCTGCGCGGCGGCCAGAGCGACAACTTGTTATTCAAAGGGGGCGGCATGGCCAAAAGGTCTATGCTGCCCCCTTTTCATGCCAATTTGTTCGCTCTGGCCGCCGCTCGCTGCCGTTACCATGACATCGGTGGCTCCGTGATTGGTGCATCGGGGGTCAGGTTTCTTTGCACCAACGTGGTACAGACTAACTTGACCCCATTGCGCCAAATCCGCTGGGGCGTGCCTGATGGCGGCGCACGGAGTCGTGGTGTGATTTGCGTCGGTGTCCGCGCGGCTCGGTATACTGGTACGGCTCAAACTATGGCGCTGCCCGCAGGCGCGCCGTCCGTCAGATGAGGAGTCGCCCATGACCCAGCCCCTGCCCTGGGAAAAGAACACTGCGGTACCCGTGCCGCCCGCGCCGGAACCCGTGCCGCTCGATGCGTACACCGCCCCCGCCGCGCCGGAACCCGAGCTCGTTCCGCTCGACATCTACGACGCCCCGGCTCCGGCGCCCAAACCAGCCAAGCCGCTCGTCGATATCGATAGTCTGAACCCCGCCC
>URZN01000239.1 GCA_900552345.1 uncultured Collinsella sp.
CGAGATAGGCTCCGGTCTCGTGGGCTCGGAGATGTGTATAAGAGACAGGCTGTCATACTTCTCTAAAAGGATACCTGCTGCGCTGGAGGCAATCGTAAAGGGAACGTAAAGAGATTGGAGGTTCTAGTTTACAAAGTCGAAATAAAAAGGGCGCGTCCATACGGACACGCCCCTGTGCACAACAATGCAAAGAACGACTTAGAAGCTACCGCGCTTCAGGAAGTCGGGAAGCTCGAACTGATCGTTGCCGAAGTTAGGAAGCTCGGTGCCACCGACGTTGCGGGTCGGAGCGGCCTGAGCCGGGCTGGTGGCCGGAGCGGTGCGCTGCGGCTCAGCGGAAGCAGCGGCCTTGCTCTGGGACTGCTGAGCAGCGAAGAGCTCGTCCTGACGGTTGACGTTGGAGTCGGAGAAGCCCGTAGCGATAACGGTGATGCGCACCTGGTCGCCCAGGGACTCGTCAACAACGGTACCGAAGATGATGTTGGCCTCGGGGTCGACGGCATTGGCGACAACGTCGGCGGCGTCGCTGATCTCCTGAATGCCCAGGTCCTTGGAGCCGGCGATGGAAAGCAGGACACGCGTGGCGCCATCGATGGAGCTCTCGAGCAGCGGACTGGAGATGGCCTGCTGGGCAGCGTCGACGGCACGGGTATCCCCAGAAGCGGTACCGATACCCATCATGGCGGTACCGGCCTGCTTCATGATGGTCTTAACATCGGCGAAGTCCAGGTTGATGATACCCGGGACGGTGATGAGGTCGGTGATGCCCTGGGTGCCCTGGGAAAGGACGCCATCGGCAATTGCGAAGGCCTCGAGCATCGTGGTCTTCTTCTCGGCGATGTCGAGCAGCTTGTCGTTAGGGATAACGATCATGGTGTCGACGCAATCGGAGAGGGTCTTGATGCCCTCCTCGGCGCTCTTCTTGCGCTTGCGACCCTCGAAGGTGAAGGGCTTGGTCACGACGGCGACGGTCAGCGCGCCGACCTCGTTCATTGCGATATCGGCAACGATGGGAGCGGCGCCGGTACCGGTACCACCGCCCTCGCCGCAGGTGATGAACACCATATCGGCGCCAGCGAGCGCCTCGGCGATATCGTCGCGGGACTCATCGGCAGCCTTGCGACCAACCTCGGGGTTGGCGCCGGCGCCCAGGCCGCGGGTAAGGTCGGTGCCGATGTGCACCTTGATATCGGCATCAGAGATCGCGAGTGCCTGAGCATCGGTGTTGATGGCAACAAACTCGACGCCGCGGATGCCCTCTTCGATCATTCGATTGACCGCGTTGGTACCGCCGCCGCCGACGCCGACCACCTTAATGACGGCAAGGTAGTTGTTGATCTCTGTCTCGTGCATGTCGGTCCTCCGAACAAAGGTTATAGCCATAGCATGGGTTGACCCCTGCGCACATTAACCTTCAGGTTGAAAGTAAATGCAAAGGTAAACCGTATTATGTTTGCACATTATGAACGTATCAGTCAAATAATTGACCGTGAAAACCAAACAAACCAGATAAACGGCGTGGTATGGCCCCTCAACAAAGCCGTTTAGGATGCTAGGCGGTCGGTGCGTTCCTAAACGTGTAGTTGCCTGGAGAGCGCACATTGATATAGGTTACGCCCTCTACCTGCGAAAGCAGCTTGGTCACGATGCGTTCTTTCTTGGCGATATCATCCGAATCGCCCAGCGACACCTCGACGCCGTTGTCGAGATTTGCCGAGATAGCCTCAACGGAAGGCGTGGAAATATCCTTCACCTGGCCCAAGAACTCGCTCGAAAAACCGCGTGCGTAATCCAGACCGGCCTTGACGGCCTTGGAGCTCACCGCCCGACCCGAAACCGGTGCGACATCGGCCGAGACGTCAGTCAACAGCACGGCGCCGTAGTGCTTGGCAAGCGCCAGGGCCGCATCGATGCCGGTCAGGGTGTTGGCACCCTCCCCCGATGTAATGACGTTCCCCTGGTCATCCACCTCGACAGACGTCGACAGCGGAGCGATCCAGGTGTCATCGTCTCCGATAGCCCAGGCAAGGTCGTCGGAGCTGATATACGCAATGGCGGTAACTTTACGCTCCGTCGGCGTGATGATAAGCGTATGGGGAAACTGACGCTGGACATCCACGCCCGAGACCCACGGGTTTTGCTTGAGGCCCTCGGTAATCTGATCGGAATCCACGTTAAAGAGCGACGTGTTCTCGGGAAGACTGATGAGCTGCATGGCGTCGTGCTTGGTCACATGCTCGCTGCCATGAATCTGAATATCGGTGGCGGCGAACAGGCCGGAGTTGATGACGACGATGGCAACAATGGCAAGTACGGCCACGGCTGCCAGGATGCCGCCCGCGATCTTGCCTTTACCCTTCATGGCGGAAGCAGCGTCGGTCGTCTTGCTTGCCATGGCACCCAGCGATGACAGAGGATTGATGCCCCTTTTTGCCGAAGACGCCTTGGCGGCGGGTACCGATGTCAGTGAACGCGGCTTAGCGCCAGCCAACGTACGGCCGGCATGCGGCGCACGAGCTCCCAGCGAAGGCTTGGGCGTCGCCATGGGTCGGGAGGTCTTGGTGCCCATCGCCGGCTTGGGCGTCACCGAAGGACGCGGAGCCGGACGACTCGTCTTTTTAGAAGCGGGGCGTCCCCCCAGCTGCGAGCCGACGACCGGGCGCTTGGCAGGACGAACGGGCCCAACAGACTTGGAGGGCATGGCGGGCTTATGTTGAGGCTGGGCAGGTGCGCCGGAACGCCCTCCGGCGCGGCGGAAGGTTGGTTTCGATGCTCTAGAAGCCGAGGAATTTAACTTCCGGTCTGAGCTCGATGCCATACGCCTCCCTCACCTTTCCGTGCACATGCCTGATAACCGCGGCCACGTCATCGGCCGAGGCGGTTCCGTTATTAACGATAAAATTAGCGTGTACGGGCGAAACTTCCGCACCGCCAACCGAAAAACCCTTTAATCCACAATCCTCAATCAACTTGCCCACGCTTGCACCGGGCGGGTTGCGAAAGACCGATCCGCAGGATGCACGGCCCATGGGCTGCGTGCGCTTGCGGCGCGTCAGGTACCGCTCCATGCGCTCGCGAATGTCGGCCTTGGGCGCGGGCTTGAGTTTAAGCACGCACTCGAGAATGATCTCATTACGCGGCAAGCTGCACTCGCGATACCCCCAAGCGATCTCGGACCCTGCATAGTGCTTAATACCGGACGCCGGATCAAACGTGACCACGTCCTCGATAAGGGAACCGATCCACTCGTTCCGCGTACCTGCGCTGTCTCTTATACACATCTCCGAGCCCACGAGACCGGAGCCTATCTCGT
>URZN01000240.1 GCA_900552345.1 uncultured Collinsella sp.
AAACTTTTTTGTTGACCATGGCTTACTTTCGTGTATAAGTTTTCCTAGGCTAACAGTTTAGATCCGTAAGGAGCACCGTGACCCGAACCATAGACATTCCAACGTTTCAGGCAGCGGTCGTGCGCAACTGCTCTCCCACGCTCGCGGGCATCAAGCCGGCATCGCTCTTTACCTATCCCGGCGTCTACGCCCATCAGGATGGTTCGGACGCGACCGCGTCAATCGCAGAACGCCGAGCACGCCTGCTCAACGTTATCGCCCAGTGCAACCGCGAGCTTAACTCGCTCGGCATTCATCTGAGCGTTTTGGTCTGGCGCCCCTGCGGGGCGCTCGTATACGCATATCGGCCCAATAGCCTCGCCACTTACCTTGCTGACCCGCGCGCCAAAACGGCACTCGCCAAGGAGGGCTACGACACCGGCAACCTCTCGGCATGTCTTGTGCACCTGGCATCGCGCATCACGCTCGCAAGCAATAACACCGCGGAATGCGCATGCGGCCAAACCCGATGCGCATTGGACCATCAAGCACGCTACGACAACGGCTGCACCTGCGAGTTTCCACACGAAATTGGCTACTTCCTGGGGTATCCCTACGACGACGTGCACGAGTTCATCGCCCAACGTGGCGAGAACTACAAGATCTTTGGAGCCTGGAAGGTCTATACGAATGCCGAGCAGGCGCTTGCGACGTTTGATGCGTACCGTGCCTGCACCCAACACCTCACCTTTATCTATCAGCAGGGCTGCAGCTTGGCGCAACTTGCCCAGGCGACCCGATAGAACGTACAAACCGCGGCCGCACGCCGCACAACCGAAAGGACTCAATATGAGCAAGATCGCAGTCGTCTACTGGAGCGGCACAGGCAACACCGAGGCCATGGCAAACCTCGTCGCCGAGGGCGCGACGTCAGCCGGAGCCGAGGCCGCAGTCATCCCCTGCGCCGACTTCTCTGCCGACAAGGCCACCAACTATGATGCCATCGCCTTCGGCTGCCCCGCCATGGGCTCCGAGGAGCTTGAATACGATGAGTTCCAGCCCATGTGGGATGAGGTCAAGGAAGCCCTCGGCGACAAGAAGGTCATCCTCTTTGGTTCCTATTCGTGGGCCGAGGGCGAGTGGATGGACAACTGGAAGGCGGACGCCGACGAGGCGGGCGTCAACGTCGTCGATTCCGTCATCTGCTACGATGCGCCCGACGATGAGGGCGAGGCGGCCTGCAAAGCCCTGGGAGCGGAGCTGGCCTAACGAAGCCGTCAGAAAGTCGCAAAGCAACTGACAGCCGAGCATTGCACAACAACAGTCGTTCACGCCCAAACAAAAACGGGGGCCGGATACTATCCGGTCCCCGTTTGCTATATCGACAACTTCGACGCGCCGCTACGAGATATTGCCCAAGAACGCCTTGGTGCGCTCGCTCTTGGGGTGGTCGAAGACCTCGCTCGGCGTACCCTCTTCCACAATGACGCCGCCGTCCATAAAGACGACGCGGTCGGCGACGTCGCGGGCAAAGCCCATCTCGTGCGTCACGACAATCATGGTCATGCCATCGCGTGCCAGGTCGCGCATGACACCCAGAACGTCGCGAACCAGCTCGGGATCGAGCGCCGACGTGGCCTCGTCAAAGAGCATAACGTGAGGGTTCATCGACAGGGCGCGGGCGATGGCAACGCGCTGCTGCTGGCCGCCCGAGAGCTGGCTCGGCATAAAGTCGATACGCTCGGCAAGACCGACCTTGGTCAGCTCCTCGACGGCGATCTTCTCGGCCTCTTCCTTGCTGCGCTTGAGCACCTTTTGCTGCGCAAGCATGACGTTCTTTTTGACCGACAGGTGCGGGAACAGGTTGAACTGCTGAAACACCATGCCCAAGTGCGTACGCACCTTATTGAGGTCAACGCCCTTGGCGCACACATCCACGCCCTCGACGACAATCGAACCGCTCGTAGGATGCTCCAGACGATTGATGCAGCGAAGCATCGTCGACTTGCCCGAGCCCGAAGGACCCAGAACTACGACGACCTCGCCCTTATGCACATCCAGATCGATATCGCGCAGGACCACGTTATCGCCAAAGGCCTTCTGGAGGTTCTTAATGCTGACGACGACCTCGTTCGAGTTATTGGTTTCGCTCATGATAGGACCTCCTTACAGACCGGCGATGTGATCGGCAGGCGTCGCGACAACCTGTCCGGCGCTCTTGGCGGGACGCTTCTTCTTGGTCTCGGTCGTACCCAAAAGCCTCGCCTCAAGACCGCTCACCAAGCGAGCGAGCGGCAGGGTGATGACCAGATAGAACAGGGCGGCAACCACGTACGGTGTAATGGAGCCCGTCGTGGCCACGATGGTACGGGCGTTCATGACGATTTCGACCACACCCACGGCGGCAAGCAGCGACGTATCCTTGTAAAGCAAGATAAACTCGCTGGTCAGCGTAGGCAAAACATTGCGGAACGTCTGCGGAATCATAACGTAGAGCAGCGTCTGGAAGGCATTCATGCCCAGAGAGCGAGCAGCCTCGTTTTGGCCCTTGGGGATCGATTGAATACCGGCACGGAAGATCTCGCACAGGTACGCAGACGAGTTCATGGCCATGACGATAACGCCCAAAACATAGTCGTCCACCTTGACGCCGGCCAACGGCAGACCGAAGAACGCGATATAGATCTGCAGGAACGCCGGCGTACCGCGAATGATATTCACGTAGATGCCGGCGAGGCAGCGCAGGATGCGCGATTTGGAGATGCGCATAAGCGACAGGGCAAAGCCAAAGGGAATTGCCAGCGGAAACGCCACGAGCACGATCGAAAGCGACATAAGGAAGCCCTTGAAGACGATCGGCAGGCTCTGGACCAAAATGACCGGGTTCAGGAACAGGCGCAGGAACATATTGGAGTTCCACGCCTCGACCCACGGCTGCTCCTTAAGGTCGGCCAGGAAGTTATCGAAGGCCGTCACGCCCTTGATCTCCACCGACGGAATCTTGGAGATCTTCTTGGTCGAACCGTCGGCGAGCGTATAGGTGCCGCTAAAGGCCTCATCGCCGCCCTCGACGGGAAACGTCACACCGTAAACCTCGACGCGGAAATAGCCGCCGGCAGGCGCCGTCTCGCCAAAGTCAATCTTGAGCGTCTGGCCGTCAGCCTTGCACGTGGGCTTCATGGGCGTACGATCCATGAGGTCCTCGCCCGAGAGCATCGTCAATCGCGTGTCATCGGTACCAAACGTCGTGCCGTCGACAAACCTGTCTCTTATACACATCTCCGAGCCCACGAGACCGGAGCCTATCTCG
>URZN01000241.1 GCA_900552345.1 uncultured Collinsella sp.
CCGTAAGCGCCGCGGGCACGCCCGTGATCACGCCCACGCAGCCGATCACAGCGACAACGGCATAGATGATGTTATTGATAAAACGCGTACCGGGGTTGGAGAGCGAACCCATAAACTGCGCGCGCTCACCTGCCGTATAGAGTTCGGCGTTGAGCGCGTCGAAGCGCGCTTGGGCGTTCGGACCGTAGGCAAACGCATCAACCAGCTTTTGCTCGCCCACATACTCCTCGATATGGCCACCGAGCTGCCCTTGAATACGCTGCTGTGCCGTAAAGCTTTTGTTGGAAAGCTTGGCAATAGCACCAGCTGCAAAAATGGAAAGCGGCGTGACGAGTACCACCACGAGCGTCATGGTCAGGTTAATGGAGAGCATAAACGCGAGCGTGCCCACGATGGTGATAACACCGGTGAAGAGCTGCGTAAAGCCCTGCAGCAGACCGTCGCCCACCTGATCGACGTCGTTGACCACGCGGCTCATAAGGTCGCCGTGGGCATGGCTGTCGATAAAGCTGAGCGGCATGCGGCTGAGCTTATCGCTCGCCTCCACGCGCATGTCGCGCACCGTTTCGTAGGACAGGCGGTTAACGCAATAGCCCTGTAGCCACTGGAAGGCCGCGGCCCCCACCACGACGAGCGCGAGTTTGGTAACAAGCGGCAGCAGCGCGTCGAAGTCCACCTGCCCGGCGGCGACGATAAGGTCGATGCCCTCGCCGATGAGAATGGGCGTATAGAGTTGCAAGATCACCGAGACGGCGGCACTCACAAACGACGCTACAAACGAAATGCGATGCGGGCGAACATAGCCCAGCAGGCGGCGGGTCACCGCACCCACGGGATAGCGCTCGGGATCGCCGGGCTGGCACGGACCGTCGCCCAGGTCGTTGAGGTTATCGTTACCGGACACGTTGGCCGTCATCGTGGCGACCGAACCGGAGGAAGTGTACGGATTCATTTAGCAGCCCTCCTTTGCGCAAGTGGATGCCGGGGCAGCCGGGGCGGACGCGGGACTTGGGACGGGGACGGGCGCGGGCGCCGTACTCCCCTGCTGACCCTCGAGCTCCTCGCGGCGAAGCTGCGACTGGCAAATCTCGCGGTAGAGCTGGCAGGTCGTGTAGAGCTCATCGTGCGCGCCCAGGCCCGCGACCGAACCGTGGTCGAGTACGCAGATCATGTCGGCATCACGCACGGTCGAGACGCGCTGGCTTACGATGACGGTCGTGAGCGGCAGCCCGCCCTTGGCGGCACCGCGCACACTGCGCTCGCGAATGGCATGGCGAAGCGCCGCGTCGGTCTTAAAGTCGAGCGCCGAGGCGGAGTCGTCCATGATCAATATCTGAGGCGAACCCACCAAGGCGCGCGCGATGGTCAGGCGCTGGCGCTGACCGCCGCTGAAGTTCTTGCCGCCCGCCTCGACCGGGGCGTCGAGGCCCTGGGGCTTGTTGTGCACGAACTCGCTCGCTTGCGCCATATCGAGCGCTGCCCAGAGCTCCTCGTCGGTCGCCGACTCGTCACGCCAGGTCAGGTTGCTGCGGATAGTGCCGCTCACCAGCGACGCACGCTGCGGAACGGTCGCGACCACGTGGCGCAGCTGGTCGAGCTGCCAGGCGCGCACGTCGGAGCCCATCACGTACACGCTGCCCACGCCCGCATCGTACAGGCGCGGGATAAGCGAGACGAGCGTGGACTTGCCGCTACCCGTGCCACCGATAATGCCGAGCGTTTTGCCCATCGGCAATTCCAGGGTCACATTGCTCACGGCATTTGCCGCGCCCGCGCCAAACGAAAAGCTCGCATGGCTCAAGCTCAGCGCGGGGACTGGAGCGACATTGCCCGGCTCGGGCAGTGCGACCGGTTCGTTGTTCTCGTCGGTGATGCTCGGCTCGCAATTGAGCACCTCGTTGATGCGCGACGCGCTGGCGCTCGCCTTGGTAAAGACCACGACCAGGTTGGCGACATACACGATGGAGGTCAGGGTCTGCGTCATGTAGTTGACGAACGCCATGACCTGGCCCTGCGTGAGCTCGCCCACGTTGACCTGGATGCCGCCCACCCACAGGATGGCGCACACGCCCAGGTTCATCACCAAAAACGTGACGGGGTTAAGGATCGACGAGAGCTTGCCCACCGCGATGGCAGTATTGGCCTGGTCATCGGCAGCTTGGGCAAAGCGCTCGCGCTCGTGGTCCTCGCGCACAAAGGCGCGGACCACGCGGGCGCCCGAAAGGCCCTCGCGGCAGATAAGCGCAATGCGGTCGAGCTTTGCCTGCAGCTGCCTGTAGTACGGGATACAGCGCGCCATGACAAACCAAAACACCAGGCCGATAGCGGGCGTGCAGATCAAGAAGATCATGCCGAGCTTAAGGTCGATGGCAAGGGCCGCGCACATAGAGCCCACCGCCAAGAAGGGCCAGCGGATGAGCATGCGTACGCCCAGCGCCACAGCGAGCTGCACCTGGTTGACGTCGTTGGTGATGCGGGTGATAAGCGACGGCGTGCCAAAGCGGTCGAGTTCGGCATAGCTCAACTTGTTGATGTGCTGGTAGAGCGCACCGCGGATATCGGTGCCCATGCCCTGCGAGGTGAGCGCCGCCATCTTTTGGCAGACGAGCGTAAACGAGATGCCGATCACAGCCATGGCGCCAAGCAGCATACCGTAGTGGACGACGGCGTTGACATCGTGTGCGCCAATACCCTTATCGATCATCTGGGCAATCACCAGCGGCGTCAGCAGGTCAAAGATCACTTCGATCAGCTTACACGCAGGGCCAATCACCATATACCGGCGAAACTTACCACCAAAACGCCTGAGCAGCTCAATCATGTATAGGCGCTCCCTATCATCATCCACATTCAATTCGAACCATGATAGTACCGCCACCCCAAAAGAAGCGTAAACAACTCGTCATTTCTAACGGGATTCAGTTTTCAGAGGGGTATACGCGCACACCCAGCCAGTGTCGGGTCAACTAGCATGGTATATTTACATTAGTGCTACCAAGTTAGTCGCCGATCCTTGAAATGAGGTGCCGAGATGAACGACATTCTCGCAAGAAGAGCAAGACGAGCAACTGTGGGCATCGCCCTTTCCGCGGCACTTGTCGCGGGAATCGCCCCCGTAACGGCAATCGCGGCAGAAACCAGCGCCCCCACCGGTGCGGCCGTTTCGCAGACGAGCGCCGCCAACGGCAATTCGGGCGCCCCGCAGACAGAAGACGCGGCCGCCGCAAAAGAAAAAGCGTATGCAGCCATGCAGGAAGCGCTCAAAAACCTCGAGGCCGCAAAA
>URZN01000242.1 GCA_900552345.1 uncultured Collinsella sp.
CGTTCATAACGCGGCAGAGCACGAAGGCGATGACAAGCGAGGTCGAGATCGTTGCCACGATAATCGGCAGCGACTGAGCGCCCTTGGACAGAATCTGCGAAAGGTTCATGCCAAAGCCAAGCAGGATTACCGCGTACTGCAAGACTTTTTTAGACGTATAGGTGACACCGGCGGCAAGCTGTTCGCGACGATTCTTGGGAAAGACGAGCGCCAGGACCATACCAAAGAGGATGGCAAACACCGGCCCGCCAACCACCTCAACCTGTTTGCCGAGCAACGTCGCGGGGATGGCGATGACCAGGCAGAACAAGACACCCTTCCAGCGCTCGCGTACGATATTCGCCAATTGCATATGGGATTCCTTCTTTCTATTTCACGTTTGCGACGGCTTATGATACGGCAATATTGAGCACAGCCCTGCGCAAACAAAGGCTAAGATGCCGCAATAGTTCTCGGGCAACAGCCGAATTACCCACCACGGAGAGCTGATTCGCGGCATAATTAACAGCTGATATATGAGTGTGATAGAACGGTTGCGAGGCACTATGGAAGAATCGATGCACGTCGGCGAGCAGGAAACGAGCCTACAGGACCAGTCCTACCACACCATTCGACGCAAAATCGTCTATCTGGACTACAAGCCGGGCGAAAAGCTGGGCGTCAAGCAGCTTTGCGACGACCTGGATATGGGGCGCACCCCTGTGCGCGAGGCACTGGTGCGCCTGGCGCAAGAGGGCCTGGTGCGCACCGTGCCCCAAAGCGGCACCTACGTCTCACCCATCAACCTCACCCTTGCCGAAAGCGCCTGCTACATTCGCGAACACCTGGAAAAGCAGGTGATTGTGGAGTGCTGCGCCCGTGCCACCTCGGCAGGTATCGAGCAGCTCGATCGAGCCATCGCGCTGCAGGAAAAGACCATGGCCGAGGAGGATCGCATCGGCTTCTTTTTAAGCGACAACCTCATGCACCGCATGATCTTTAGCATCGCGTGCCGCAGCACCGTGTGGTCGTGGCTCGAAGAGACCAATGCCGACCTGGAGCGCTTCCGCTGGCTGCGCGCCGCCACGCAGAGGCTCGACAATCAGGAGATTGTTAACGAGCACAAGCAAATCCGCCGCGCCATCGCCGGTCGCGACCCCATCGAGGCGAGCTTTTTGGTCAGCAAGCACCTGCATATGATGTTCCGCAACCAGACCGAGGTCCTGGACCAATATCCCAAGTACTTCGAGACCAGCAAGCTCCGCTAACCTGCCAAAACCACCACAAAGGGGACAGGCACCTTTGTGGTGGTTTTTCCGCACAACTAAGGCCCGGCTCCGTCTGATGACGCGGAGCCGGGCCTTAGTTGTTAGGATGACGGAACCAACTACTCGACAGTAACGCTCTTAGCGAGGTTTCGGGGCTGGTCGACGTCGCAGCCGCGCAGGATGGCGACCTCACGGGCGAGCAGCTGCAGCGGGACACTCGCCGTGATGGGGCTGAACACGTCACGGACGGCCGGCACGCGGATGATACAGTCGGCGATCTTGTTGATCTCCTCGTCGCCCTCAGTGGCAACGACGATGACCCTGGCACCGCGCGCCTTGCACTCCATAAGGTTCGACACGGTCTTGTCGTAGGTGGCGCTCTTGGTGGCAACGGCGATGACGGGGAAGCCCGGATCGATCAGCGCGATGGGGCCGTGCTTCATCTCGCCGGCAGCATACGCCTCGGCGTGCAGGTAGCTGACCTCTTTGAGCTTGAGTGCGCCCTCGTAGGAGATGGCAGCGCCCATACCGCGGCCCACGAACAGCGCCGACTGCGCGTCCTTGCACAGCAAGGCGGCCTCGTGCACGGCCTCGGTCTGCGTGTCCAAAATCCACTGGATTTGCTCGGCCGTATCGGAAAGCTCGCGGAACATCATGCGCGCCTGCTTGGTGGTCAGACGGTACTTGACCTGCGCCAACAGCAGAGCCAGCAGCGTGAGGCTCACAACCTGGCCGATGAAGCTCTTGGTCGAGGCGACCGCGATCTCCTTGTTGGCCTTGGTATAGATGACGCCGTCGCTCTCGCGCGCCACGGGGCTGCCCACCACGTTGGTGATGCCAAAGACCTTGGCGCCCTTGATGCGCGCATCGCGAATGGCGGCGAGGGTATCGGCCGTCTCGCCCGACTGGGACACGGCAACGACGAGCGTCGTCGGCGTGATGATGGGGTTGCGATAGCGGAACTCGCTGGCAGCCTCAACCTCGGTGGGAATGCGAGCCCAGCCCTCAATAAGGTTCTTTGCGATGAGGCCGGCGTGATAGCTGGTGCCGCAGGCGATCACGTAGACACGGTCGATGTCGTTGAGCTCCTCGAGGGACAGGCCCAGCTCGTCGATGTCGAGCTCGCCGGCAGGCGTCATACGGCCAACCAGCGTGTCACGCACGACGCGCGGCTGCTCGTGGATCTCCTTGAGCATAAAGTCGGGATAGCCGCCCTTTTCGGCCATGTCCAGATCCCAATCGATGTGGGTGACCTTGGGCTCGATGACATTGCCGGCCTCGTCGGTGTACTCGACACCCGCAGGCGTAAGCTTGGCAAACTGACCGTCCTCGAGCACCACGACATCACGGGTGGCGTCGATGAGCGCGATGACGTCGGAGGCAACGTAGGAGCCGGTCTCGCCCACGCCGACCACAATCGGGGAGTCCTTGCGGGCAACGGCGATTACGCCAGGCTCGTCGGCGCACACGGCGGCCAGGCCGTAGGCGCCCACCACGTGGGTGCAAGCCTCGCGCACAGAGGCCATCAGGTCGTGCGTCTCGGCATAGGCTTCTTCGATCAGATGCGCGAAGACCTCCGTATCGGTCTCGCTCTTAAAGTGATGCCCGCGGCCCTCCAGCTCCTCGCGCAGTTCGGCGAAGTTCTCGATAATGCCGTTGTGGACGATGGCGATGCGACCGTCGCAGCTGGTGTGGGGATGAGCGTTAACGACGGAGGGCTTGCCGTGGGTGGCCCAACGGGTGTGGCCGATACCGCAGGTAGCGTCGCTGTCAATGTTGGAAAGCTCGCTCTCCAAGCCCGCGACCTTGCCCACGCGGCGGATGACATCGAGGTGCGCCGCGGCGCCCTCGCCCACCTCGAGCGCGACGCCCGAGGAGTCATAGCCGCGATACTCCATGCGCTTAAGGCCTGTGACCAGGATGTTCTTTGCAATATCAGAGCCGGTGTAGCCAACAATTCCGCACATAGGATAAATCCCTTCGTTCGCGTGACTGCAAGACGTCCACGCACGGAAGGCG
>URZN01000243.1 GCA_900552345.1 uncultured Collinsella sp.
GAGAGGTAGCGCACGTTAGCGCCCGAGGTCGCGACGTCGTTGACGGTTCCACATACGGCGAGACGGCCGATATTGCCGCCGGGGAAGAACTGCGGCGTTACCACAAAGCTGTCGGTCGACATGGCGATTCGCCCGCTTGCGGGCAGCGCGGCGACACCGGCATCGTTGCCCGCAAGCAGCTCGGGCGATCCAAAGGCATCCAGAAAGACCTCATCGATAATGCGCTTCATCATCTGGCCGCCGGAGCCGTGGCCCAACAGGACAGTGCTATCGGTAACGCTATGGGACATATCGAAAACTCCAATCGAGGGTGGTGCCGGTGTGCGGGTGCGTCTGGGTTAGTCGCGGTAGCGGTAGTACGCCGCGCAGCTGCCTTCGGAGCTCACCATGCACGGGCCGACGGGATGCTCGGGTGTGCAAGCGTGGCCGAACAGAGGACAGTCGCTCGGCGTGATGGCACCGCGCAGCACGTCGCCGCAGCGGCACCCGCGCGGCTCGACCGTCGGTTCAATGGGCACGTCAAAGCGGGTGCCGGCATCAAAGCGCGCGAATTCGGGTCGGATGGAAAGACCAGAGTTGGCAATCGGTCCCAGCCCGCGCCACGTGGTATCGCACGGCTCAAATACTTGCTCGACCAGCTGGCGCGCTACGGGATTGCCGTCTGCATTGACGCCACGGCGGTAGGCGTTGTCGATTGCAGGCCGGCCCTCGACAACCATCTGGACCAGCATGCAGATGCCCTGCAAGATATCGACCGGCTCAAATCCCGTGACTACGCCCGGGGTATTGAACTCGTCGACCAAAAACCCAAAGGGTGCCAGGCCTGTGATGGTAGCGACGTGACCAGGCAGAATAAAGCCGTCGATGGTCGTCTCGGGGTCGTTGGAGATCGCACGCAGGGCCGGCGGCGTGGTCTTGTGAGCACAGTAGACCGAGAAGTTTTGGAGCCCGTGCACGTCGGCCTCCAGGATAGCGGCGGCAATGGTGGGCGTTGTGGTCTCAAAGCCGACGCCCATAAAGATGACCGGGCGTTCGGGATTTTGCTCAGCAATGTCGAGTGCGTCGAGCGGAGAGTAGACGATGCGGATGTCGCGCCCCGCCGCCTTTTGCGCGGCAAGCGAGGTGGACGATCCGGGCACGCGCATCATGTCGCCAAAGGTGGTGATGATAGCGCCGTCCATGTTGGAAAGCGCGATTGCGTGATCGATGTCGCGGTTGGCGGTGACACAAACGGGGCACCCCGGGCCGCTTAGCAGTTTGAGTCCCGTCGGCATAATGGAACGAAAGCCATAGCGGCCAATGCTCACGGTGTGCGTACCGCAGACTTCCATAAGGTTGATGCTGCGGTTGCCGACAAGCTCATGAATACGATCGATGAGCTCGCGAGCCAGCTTGGGATCGCGAAATGCCGAAAAGTCGATACCGGAGCGAACCGGCTGCGCCGCCGCCACTAGTATGCCTCGGCCGGGTTGGTGGCGAGC
This sequence comes from uncultured Collinsella sp., assembly GCA_900552345.1. Lineage (GTDB taxonomy): Bacteria > Actinomycetota > Coriobacteriia > Coriobacteriales > Coriobacteriaceae > Collinsella. Next base: position 1,482 of record URZN01000243.1, read on the forward strand.
TGGTCCTCTTCGGCCAGCTCGGCCATGGTATTGACGAGCTCGAGTGTCTCTTGGGCTTCCTGCTCGTCGACAATTTGAATGCCAAAGCCGGCGTGCACGAGAATATAGTCGCCTACCTGTGCCGTCGGCACGAGGCGCAGCGAAACGGGGCGCTCGATGCCCATCATGTCGACGGTCGCCTTAAGGTCGTCGTCGCGTTTGACCACTTTACCGGGAACGGCAAGGCACATAATGTTCCCCTTTTATACGTTTTGCGCTGGACAGGCGCCTAATTACCCATCAGTTGATGGTAGCGCTCGCGGGAGTCGCGAGCAAACGCGTTACACCTGTGAGACGGCGGCGCGAAGGCCGGCAAAAAAGCCTATCGTGACGCCGTCTGCGTGAGGCGAGCGCGAGCGATGGCGGCCTGACCGTAGGCGATGCAGCCGTCGTTGACGGGCACAGCGTGGGGAACCAAGACGGCATGACCGGCGTCTTTGAGTTCGTGGGTAAGGAGCTGAAGCAAAAGCCGGTTCATGAACACACCGCCCGAGAGCGCGACGGTATCGAGGCCTTCGCGCTCACAGATCTCGCTTGCGATGCGGGCCGACGCGCATGCGATGGCGACGTGGAAGTCGAGCGCGAGCCTGTCGGCCGGCGCGCCTGCCTCGATTCCATTCAGAAGAGCTTCGATGAGCGGTTGGGGGTCCAAGATGGGGGAGTCGTCGGCAGACGTGGATACGCCTGTATGATTGCCGTCGAGGCGAACGGTCTTACCGCCGAGCGCGCGCCAGGCGGCGGCTTCGAGTTCGATGGCAGGCTCGCCTTCGTAGGTTGCCTGCCCGCAAATGCCCAAAACTGCAGCGGCGGCGTCAAAGAGGCGCCCCATACTGCTCGTGTGTGGGCTGTTGATGTTCCGCTCGATCATCGTAGCCGTGATGCTGCGCGTCTGCTCGTCGAGGGTGCTCAATAGCCCTGCGGCACCTGGGTGCTCGAGCAGGCCGAGCTCACTGAGCAGGGCAAAGGCGTTGCGGCGGGCGTCGCGCACGGAGGCCGCCCCGCCGGGGAGTGCCCAGGTGCGCAAATGCGCGGCGCGCTCAAAGCCGCCAAGGCTGGCGACAAGGAACTCGCCGCCCCAAATGGTTCCGTCGGTGCCCGCCCCCGTGCCGTCAAAGGCGATGCCAAGGACGCGCGCGTCGGTTGTAAGCTGGCCCGCGGCGATAGCCTCGGCCATTACGCTCGCGATATGCGCATGATGGTGCTGCACCTCGACGAGCGGCAGATTGCATTTTCGCGCCTGCTCGCGTGCCCACTGACTCGATAGATAGCTGGGATGCAAGTCGCAGGCCAGCGCGGCGGGCGTCAAGTCAAAAAGGTCTTCCAAGCGTATGCGTGCGGCGTTCCAAGCATCGAAAGTCGCGCCGTTTTCAACATCGCCGATATGCTGCGACACAAAACAGGCCGCCTCGCCGTTCGCGTCCTCGCGCGTGAATGCGATCGTTGCCTTTTGCTGTGGCCCGCAGGCGAGCACGCAGGGTGCGGTGCCGTTGAGCGCCGGCAACGACAACGGTTGCGGCGCATATCCGCGTGCGCGACGCACGGGCATAACGACCCCACCGACCGCGCGCACCACGGAATCATCGTAGCGCGAGAGGATCGCGCGGTCGTTGCCGAGCAGCGCATCGGCAATGCCGGCGGCAACGAGGTGTTCCCAGGCAAGGCTGTCATCAGTTTCGATGGGTTCCTCGCTCAGGTTTCCGCTGGTCATGACGAGAGCATGCATGCCGCGC
>URZN01000244.1 GCA_900552345.1 uncultured Collinsella sp.
ATTGTCGACACCATGGAGGCCGAGGGCTTTACTGGCGGCGAGGTCGTTATCGACCACGTCGAGAATGAGACGGGCGCCCAGGCACTAGCCAGCCGCATTGTGGAGCATTGGCCCGGCTCCAAGACGATTATCATGCCCTGCAACGGGCTAGATTCCTATTACGCCGAGATGCACGGTCTCATCATCGGTTACGGCATGGGCGTGGCTTCGGGTCGATAACGTTCAACTAAGCAAAAACGCGGGCGGGACAAAGTGACAGATGGCTCTTTGTCCCGCCCGTCTTATTCCTCGATTAGCTATTAAACCCATTAAACTTAAGGTAGCTCATCAGGTATGCCTTCGAAACGAAGGACGATACAGCACTGCGTACGAGCAGCGACTCACGCGTAACTTGATGTGCGGTATCGGGCACGGGAGTCTGCTCGACGGAAAACGCCGCACGAATCGATGCCTCAAGCTGATCGACAACATAATCAAAGGCCGTCGGAGCGTCGTAGCTCAAGCGCTGAATATTAAAGAGCGCCTGAACCGCAGCGATGGGCAGCACCTGCTTAAAGATACAAATGGCGATGAGACGCGCAATCTGCTCACGGCCATACTGCTTTTTAACCGGAGCAGGAACGAGGCCGACCTTCACGTAGTTATTGATCATCGATGGCGTGATAACGGGCTGCTCTACACAAATCGAAAGCGGTTCCATCCACAGCGCAACATATTCAATAACCTGATCGCGATAGAGCGTTACGTTGGGCAGCTGGTCATAGCGTGGCAGGCTCAACGCGTTGAGCTTACCCACCATATCGGACTGAATAAATGCATCCGGCAGCACCGTCGGCTGAATATCCTCCGGCTTAATGCTGACCGATGTATCGGACATCGGGATAACATGTTTGACGTGGTTCATAAGAGGCCTCCGATCGTTTTCTATATTGTATTCTAGGTTATCTAGTTTTGCATACCACATAGCCGCTAAGTAAAAGTGATTGGACAGCACGTTGAAGCACCGTCCAACCACTTTGTTTAAAGATGGCAACCTTACATAAGATATATTATCGTACTTATCCGCGTAGGAAAGCGTATGCGCTGGTAGCCGCTATGGCTCCGTCCGAAACGGCGGTCACAACCTGGCGTAAACGCTTGGAGCGGATATCGCCGGCTGCGAATAAGCCGGGCGTACGGGTGGCCATCGAATCGTCGGTATCAATGCCGCCGTCCGGAGCCAGATCGACGAGATGCTCAACCAGCTCGGTGTGTGGCTGCGTGCCCGCAAAGACAAAGATGCCAAAAGAGCCAGGTTCAAAGGACTCAGTCTGCATTTCACCTGTCGCATTGTCCTTGAACGTGATTGTCGTGGGCATCGATTCACCAGAAAGCTCAACAATACTAGTTTGGTACCTAACTGAAATATTGTCCTTAGCAAGTACCTTATTCACAACGCCCTCGGGTGCACGGAACTGATCGCGACGCAACACAATGGTCACGCTGCTGGCAATGTCGGACAGGAACAGCGCCTCCTCGCATGCCGAATTGCCGCCTCCGATAACAAGGACCTGCTTGCCACGGAAGAACATACCGTCACACGTCGCGCAATACGAAACGCCACGACCGCGATACGTGTCCTCGCCAACAAAACCCGCAGGACGTGGCGTGGCGCCCATGCACGCAATGACGCTCTTGGCCGTTATGTCGCCCATATCATGATGGATGGTAAATTGAGCCGCATCGGCATCGTAATCGACGCCTGTCACCATACTCCATTCAACCTGAGCTCCCAGGCCTTCAGCATGCTGTTGGAATCGCTCACCAAGTTCAACACCGCTCAGCAGCGGAATGCCAGGATAATTCTCAATCTCGTTGGACGTGGCGATCTGTCCGCCAGACATACCCTGCTCAAGGACAGTCGTCGTCAGGTTGGCGCGCGCCGCATAAATGGCGGCAGCATAGCCCGCAGGGCCGCCGCCGATAATCGCAACATCGATTGTCTGATCGGTAGTCATGAAGAGTCCTCTCGTCGAAACGTTGTCGTTCTTTGCGCTCATACCCAAATTTACATGAACGTGACACTCATGCACTACAATGATAAATCCGTGTTACAACGTCGAAGGGGAGTTATCGATGGATCAGACGCAGACGAGCGACGACGCTCCCCTGCTCACACACAGCACTCCCCAATCGGAGCAAACCACGCTCTTGGCCAAGCAAAAACCTCTCGTGACCATCGTGCACGCCTCCGTTGGCTCGGGCCACAAGGCCGCCGCAAATGCGATTGCGCAGGCATTCGACCTCATCCGTGGCACCAATGGCATCCCCGAGGATGTTGAGATTGAAGTACTCGATATCCTTGATTTTGGACGTATTAAATTCGACGGCAATAAGACCGCGGCTTCTTTTACGGGAGCCACGCGCCCCATTTACGACCTGACCTGGCGATATACGCTTACGGGACATCTTCTTTGGGGTGGCGGCACGGCATGGTCGCGAATTATGTTCCCCGCCTTCAACGAATATATTCGTAGTCGAAGGCCCATAGCCGTGGTCGCAACGCACATCACGGCAGCCAATGTTGCCGTGGGCGCCCGCGTAATTACGGGTATCGATTATCCGGTTATCTGCGTACCGACCGACTACGAAGTCGAGGGCTGGTGGCCCCACAAGGACACCGATCTGTTCTGTGTTGCCAACGAATTTATGGCCGAAACGCTGCGTCCGCGCAAGGTACCCGAGTCAAAGATTCGCATTACCGGCATTCCTATTCGCGCCGGATTCGACACGGATTACGATCGCGAGGAAGAGCTAGCCAAGTTCAACCTCCCCACCGACAAGACCGTCGTGCTGGTAATGGCCGGTGCCAGCTTGCCTCAGCCTTACGTCCGCTTTCGCGCGGCGATGGACCACACCCTCCCCTTCCTGCGCGGCTTCGAAGACATGCACTTTGTCTTTTTGCCCGGCAAAGACGTGGAGTATGCCACCCGGCTGAAGACGCTCTTCGATGCCATGAAGCTCGAGAACGTCACGGTGCTGGACTATGTCGACGACATGGCGGCCCTCATGCACGGCTGCGACCTGGCAATCCTCAAATCGGGCGGACTCACGGTCACCGAGTGCCTATGCGCACATCTGCCGATGATCCTGCTGGGCAAGTCCTATGGCCAGGAAAAGGCCAACACCACTATGCTCACCGGCATGGGCGCCAGCATGCTGTCTCTTATACACATCTGACGCTGCCGACGATCTTACGCGTGTAGATC
>URZN01000245.1 GCA_900552345.1 uncultured Collinsella sp.
GGTCTCGTGGGCTCGGAGATGTGTATAAGAGACAGCAGCGGATACAGGCCGCTGGGCCAATCGTCGGGCAGCACCAGGCGACGACGGTCGGGCAAGCCTTCGGGAATCAGGCCGAACATGTCGCGCAGCTCGCGCTCGCCCCACACGCAGGCGGGGACGAACGGCGTCACGGACGGGAACGTCATCTTGGCGGGATCGACCTCGGTGCGCACGGTCACCCAGCCGGGATCCTCCCCCTCCATGGAGATGACGTAGTACACGGCGTAACGGCCGCACAGGCTGCGCTCATCGTTGCCGATAATCACGGGAATCCAGCCGTAGCGCTCGTAGTACAGGTAGTGGACGGCCTCGGGCAGCTTGTCCTGCTTGACGGTAATCGTCAGCTGGTCCTCGCACTGCCACTCGACCTTCTCGATGCAGCCCGGAACGGCGCGGCGCAGGGCCTCGACATGGCTCTCGCAGCGACGGGCATACACCTTGTTCTCAGTTTCAATCATTCGTTACTCCACCTCGCTCTGAGCGGTCTCGGTACCGAACACAGCGCGGTACATCGGCGTCGCATGAAGTTCCTCGGTGCTCTGCTCGAGCACAATGCCGGTCGCGGTCTCCACACCGTGCACGAGAGGCAGCGGGGTGGCGATGCCAAACCACAAGATCATGACAGCCAGGATGATTTCGGGGATAAGCATGAGCGCCGGGGCCTCATGCTTATCCATGCCCTGGGGCGCATGGCCGAATACCGACTTGAGTGCGATGCGGGTGAGCGCGGAGATGGCCACGGTAAGACCGAGGGCGACCACGACGACCAGCCACATGGGACCGGCGGTAACACCGGCGACAAAAGTCAGGAACTCGGAGATAAACATGCCAAAGGGCGGGAAGGCACCAAGACCGAGCAGTGCCAGGACGGCGAGCGCGGCGGTTGCGGGGGCAACCTCGACGACACCCTGGATCTTAGCCAGGCTACGCGTGCCAAAGGCGTGCTGAATGTTGCCGGACACGCAGAAGGCAAGCGTCTTGGTAAAGCCGTGGAACACGCAGTGCAGCAGGGCTGCGGCGATACCCAGCGGGCCACCGATACCCAGGCACAGGGCGATAACGCCCACGTTCTCCACAGACGAGTACGCAAAGCGGCGCTTGAGGTCGTCCTGGCGAAACATCGAAAGTGCCGCCACCAAAATGGACAGCGTGCCGACGATCAGCAGCAAAAGTTGCGGATACTCGGCGCCCACGGCCTGGATAGTAAAGCCGTAGAAGCGCATGATCACGAGCATGGCGCACTTAAGCAGCACACCCGAGAGCAGGGCCGAGACAGGGCTCGGAGCCTGGGAGTGGGCATCGGGCAGCCAAGTGTGCATGGGGAACAGGCCGGCCTTGGTGCCAAAGCCGATCACGATAAACGCAAAGGCGAGGCGCATGAGCGTCGGGTCGAACTGGTCGGCATACGGCAGCACGCACGACAGGAATGCGGCCTCGTGGGCGTTGGGAATCACGTCGGCGGCGTTGGCGTAGATCAGCAGCGTACCGAACAGGCCAAAGGCCACGCCAGCAGTGCAGACCATCGCGTACTTCCAAGAAGCCTCGAGGGCCGTCTTGTTCTTGTAGATACCCACGAGGAACACGGTGGAAAGCGTGGTTGCCTCCACGGCGGCCCACGTGAGGATCATGTTGTTGGACAGGCACGCGAGCAACATGGTGAACACGAACAGGCTAAACAGCGCAAAATACTGCTTGGCGCGCTCGGCGGGCATGGAGCCCTCCTCGATATCGGCCTTTACATAGGGCAGCGAGAACAGCCCCGTAAGAAAACCGATAAAGCCGATGAGCAGCACAAAGATGGCGCCCAGCGAATCGAGGTGGAACCACAGGCCAAGAGCGCTCGCGGTTTCGCCGCTCATAAGGACGTCACCGGCCGTCATAATCGACAGCACCAGGACGGCTGCGACGGAGACCAGGTTGAGACCGGCAAACACGTTATAGGACGTGTTCTTGGGCAAAAATGCCATGACCAGCGAGAACACCAATGGAGTCGCGAGCAGGGCGAGAATCAACGTTTCCATGGACTACCCCCTCAGCTCGGACAGGTCGCGCGCATCGAGCGAGTGGGAGTCGTCCCAAATGCGACGCACGACGATGGACATGATGATGACGGCAAAGATGGCGTCGGTGGCGATACCGATCTCGATGATCTCGGGAGCGGTGGGGGCCAAAAGCGCGAGCGTCACGTGGCTACCGTTTTCCATAAGGCTGTATCCAAAGATCTGCTTCATGATGTTGCGCTGCGAGATGATGCAGGTGAGGCCCACAAAGAAGTGAGCGAAGCTAATAGCGAGCGCAGGCGTTGCGACCTCGGCCGTGGGCAGGCTGATCTGCGTCACGACGGCAAAGCAGATCGCGACCTCGACGGCGATGATGCAAATGGCCCACGCGGGCTTAAGGCCGGCCTTGAGCGATGCGTCGCTCGGCTCGCCCATCTTCTTGTATGCGCGGTTGAGGATGTAAGGGACCAGGACGACCTTAGTGATAAAGGCAGATCCGGCCCACATAAGCAGCTCCTGCGCACCGGTGGTGACACCAAGCGTGGCGAGAAGCCCCACGAGCACCAGCGACTGCACCGCATACCAGCTGATGGAATGCTTGATGTTCTTGGAGACAACCACCATGGTGGACGTGACGATCAGAAGGCCGCCAAGGATGTTGACGATCGAATAACCCATGTCGTTCTACCTCCTAACCGATCCAGCTGGCCGAAAGCGGGCCGCTGACGATAACCATGATGATGAGCACGATGAACACGAACGCCATCGCACGGGGAAGCGGGGCTCCCGCAGCGACCTCGTCGCTCGGCTCGCCGGGCAGGCAATAGCCCATCCACTTGAGGAGCCAGGCGAAGGTGGCGACGGTCTCGGCGACCATGATGCACACGAGCACCAGGATCGCGACGTTACCGGCACCCACAGAAAAGCCGCCGGCAATGATCTGGAACTTCGAGAAGAACGTGTTCATGGGCGGCACGCCGGCAATGGCGAGCGCGGCGACACCAAAGCCCACGCCCGAGATCGGGTACTTCTTTACGATGCCGCGAAGCTTGGGCAGCATACGCGTGCCGAGCGTAAAGGAGAACGAACCGGCGATCAGGAAGAACAGGGTCTTGGCGAAGGCGTGGTTAAAGATGTGGCAAACGGCGCCGTCAAAGGCCAGCTGGCTGCCAAAGACCGAAAGGCCCAAACCAAAGAACACATAGGA